>DASYUS010000336.1:0-14956 GCA_036000945.1 Allostellaceae bacterium | reverse complement strand
CATCGCCGAACTGCCAGGGCCGTAGCCGAGCAAGCCGGCGCCGCCGACCGTCGCCGCGCCGCTTGAATCGATATATTCCCACCGCCCAGCCAGGCTGATGTAATCGTTGAACTTGTAGCTGGCGAGGATGGCGCCGCCGATCGTCGACGAATCGACAAGGCTGAGCCCGGTGTCGCGGTCGACATGGGTGTATTGGACGTATGGGGTGATCGTCCATGGTGCATCGTTGTAAGTATAGCCGAGCATGAACATCATGCTGTTGTTATATTGCGGTCCGACCGGGGTGTTCGTCGCCGTGACCCGGTCGAACGGGCCGCCCCCCATGACGACGACCGAATTCGTCGGATTGATTGTCCACGCCGCCGATCCGATCATGTAGTTGTATTCGCCGGTGTAGAAGCCGTCGTTCAGCGACAGTGACCAGGCGACCGGTCCGGTTGTCAGGTTGGCCTGGACGCCCCGGTTGATGACGTTTTCCTGGGCCCACAAGAGGCCGCGCTCGATGTTCATGTTCTGGAAGGTGAACATGTATTCGGCGCCCATGATGGTCGGCAGCTTGCCGCCTTGGATCGAGAAATTGTCGTTGAACACGACCTTGCCCCAGGCGACCGGCAGCCCGCCGAACAACCTGGTGGAGGTCGGCATGTCAGTGACGCGCTTATACGGCAGGCCGAGCGTCGGCAGGGCGTAGATGCCGGGTTCGAGGAAGAACTGGAACATCCCCTCGGTGGTTTGCAGGGTGGCTTGGGCGTTGCTGACGTCGAAGTTCCAGCGGCGATCCAGTCCGAGGATCGGATCGGTTTGCGCCATCCCGAAGCCGGTGACCGCTCCGGTCACGTACATCGGCCCGAAAAACGGCGTGATGTCGAGATACATCGGGTTTGGATTGGCGACGAGCGGACCGGTCATCGCCGGCGTCGCCATCGGGCTCGGCTTCGGGGCCTCTTCCGGCGCCGCCGCCGGCGGCGGTTGCTGCGCCGATGCGGCAGGAAGATTGCCGAGTTGCCAAACCGCCGCGATCAGACAGGCGGTACCCACTCGCAGACTGGTCGAGAAGCGTGGTGTCATGGGGCGATTCCCTGTCTGTGGCGTTGTACGAAATCAGCCGGCTTGAGCCGACCGGGACCGAGGCGACGGGCGTCGCACGGCGGGCTCGCTAGCGCTTCGGCACGCACTTGCCATGCCACGCGCCATTTTTGTCCCGCCACGCTTTTTCCCGTTTCATGCCTGCGCCGCAACGCTGCCGCACCAGCTCGATCGTGGGGGCGGCGACAACGAGGCCATGCGGGGCAACCGGCGCCGTCCGCCCCGGCTGGGCCAGCGCGACAAGCGCGGCCAGAGCAATCAACGGTATCACTACGCGCATCAAAAGTCCTCCTCAGTGTTCGCCTAAGCGTACCGCGCAGCGGTGATCGAAGCACCTATAGTTGGGATCTATTGCCCTCGCAACTCGCCCGACTTCGGCCGTTTTTTGCGTCTATTAGCAAATTCGCCACAATTCGCCTATAAAACCGGCAGTTGCGCGCCGCCCGCGCAGTTTCGCCGTGCTGCAGGCAACCGGCAATTGACGGCTGTTGGCGAGAATCGGCCGCCGCGTCCGGGTCAACCGCGGCGGCCGAGTCGCCCCCCTACGACACGACCTCGCCGTGCAGGGCGAGGTCCAGCCCCTCGCGCTCGACATCATTGTCGACGCGCAACCCGAGCGTCAGGTCGATCAGCTTCAGCAGAATGAGCGAGACGATCGCGTCATACACCGCGACGACAACGATGCCGTAGATCTGAATAAGGACCTGGGACGCATTGCCGTCAATGAGGCCGCTCTTGCCTTCGCCGCCGATCGCCGCCACCGCGAGCACGCCGGTCAGCAGCGCGCCGACCGTGCCGCCGACGCCGTGCACGCCGAAAGCGTCCAGGCTGTCATCGTAGCCGAACATGCTCTTCAGGCCGGTGACGCCCCAGTAGCAGAAAACGCCGGCGGCGATGCCGATGATCAGCGCACCGCGCGGGTCGACGAAGCCGGAAGCCGGGGTGATCGCCACCAGGCCGGCGACGGCGCCCGAGCAGATGCCGAGGACGCTCGGTTTTCCCTTCAACGCCCATTCGACGAACATCCAGGTCAGCGCCGCCGTCGCCGTCGCGATCTGGGTGACCGCCATCGCCATGCCGGCGTTGGTGCCTGCGGTCACCGCCGAGCCGGCGTTGAAGCCGAACCAGCCGACCCACAACAACGAGGCGCCGATCACGCTGTAGACGAGGTTGTGCGGCGCCATCGGCTCGCTGCCGTAGCCCTGCCGCTTGCCGAGCATCAGCGCGCACATCAGCCCGGCGACGCCGGAATTAATGTGGACGACGGTGCCGCCGGCGTAATCCAGCACACCGGCGGCGCTGAGAAACCCGTCGCCGCCCCACACCCAGTGCGCGATCGGCGCGTAGACGAGGATCGACCACAGGCCGATGAACCATATCAGCGCCGAAAATTTCATACGGTCGGCCACCGCACCGCAGATCAGCGCCGGCGTGATGATCGCAAAGGTCATCTGGAAACACATGTAGACCGATTCGGGGATTGTCTTGGCGAGATCGTTGACCGAATCGAGTGTCATGCCGAGCAGCAGGAAGCGGCTCATGCCGCCGACATAGGGGCTGCCGGTGGTGAACGCCATGCTGTAGGTGATGACCGTGTAGATCACGGTGACCAGGCAGGTCACCATGAAGCTCTGCATGACCGTGTCGAGCACGTTCTTCTTGCGCACCATGCCGCCATAGAACAGCGCCAGTCCGGGGATCGTCATCATCAGCACGAGCGCCACCGAGGTCAGCATCCACGCCGTATCGCCGGTGTCGAGCTTCGGCGCGGCAGCCGCGGCGGCAGCCGCCGCGGCCGGCGCCGGGGTCTGCGCCATTGCCGAGATTGCCCACAGCGACAACAGGGCGGCGGATAGAGCCAGCTGCCCATAGCGAAATACCGATCTCATTGCCGTAGCCCTCCATTGACCGAAGCGTTGCAAACCCGCACGCCAACCGACAGCGTCGGGTGTCCCGTGTTGGACAGACACCAAGAATCGTGCCAACGCGACGGCGCGGGCGGCGTTCCGGGGCGCAGCCTTGCGTCCGTGCGGATAACCAGGGGTTTCACCGACCGGGCAGTCGAATAATGGCATCGGATTGGGATACCGCAAAATCGCTTCCGCGAAAATGCCTTCATTTTAGGCATGGTGCCCAGTATGAGGGCATTGCGAAATACTCGGCGCCCCCGCGCAAGCGGGGTCGGATCGACAGCCTCTACGGCCGGGACATCCGCAACGTGCACTCTTTGGCGAGACCGTCGAAGAAGCGCTGGCGTTCTGTGTCGTAGGTAGCATCTACCGGGTTCTGGTTCTGGAAGGTGTTTTGCAGCACGGCGGCGATCTCGATGATGTCGATCCCGAGGCTGGCGAGCGCCAACTCGAGCGAGACGAAGCTCAGCGCAACGGTCGACCCAACCATCAGGGTTCCCCCAACGATGGCGATTCCCGTCGTCGTTGGGCCGACGACCGGCAGCACCACATAGGACCCGACCGGCAGGCCGGCCAGGCAGACTGCCTCCGAGAAGCCCTTCTCCAGCCTGGTCAACCCGATCGTGCCGGCGACGTCAAACACGCCGAGCGCACCGAGGGTGCTGTTCATGGCGAACCGGGTGGTCGAGGCCGCGACGCCGTTGATGTCGCCGAGCAACGCGAAGGCGGTGGCGGTCACCGGTTCGAGGAGGTTGTCGTAAATGGCGTGAATGGTCTGCCGGGCCGCCGCCGGAACCTGCGATTGGTATGCGGCCGTGGCAGGCCGCACGATGTGGTGCATGAAGGCCTTGTTGACCTCGAAGACCTGGCGGTTAAGGCGCTCCAACGGCGTCATCGTTTCCGCCCGCGCCGGCGGTGCACCGGCGATGCCGTGCAAGGCCGCCGCGACGAGAAATAATCGGGTCAGGGCGAGCACACCGTTGCAGATCCTCGGTCCGGCCATAACGCCTTTCGCTAACTCATCGCGGAATCGAATGCAGCCGGGCATTGCTGCCCGGCTGCATTCGATTTGGCAATACGGCGAAAGGGTCAGACGGAATAATACATCTGGAACTCGACCGGGTGTGGGGTATGCTCGAAATTGTACACCTCTTCCCACTTCAGCTCGATATACGCCTCGAGGAAGTCGCGGTCGAACACCTCGCCCTTCAAGAGGAAGGCGTGGTCGTGTTGCAGCTCGGTGATCGCGTCGCGCAGCGAGCCGCAGACGGTCGGGATCTCCTTCAGCTCCTCGGGCGGCAGGTCGTAGAGGTTCTTGTCCATCGCGTCGCCCGGATGAATCTTGTTCTGGATGCCGTCGAGCCCGGCCATCATCATCGCCGCGAAGGCAAGGTAGGGGTTGCAGGCCGGATCGGGATAGCGCACCTCGACGCGCTTCGCCTTGGGGCTGGAGACGATCGGGATACGGCAGCCGGCCGAGCGGTTGCGCGCCGAATAGGCCAGGAGCACCGGCGCTTCGAAGCCGGGAATCAGGCGCTTGTAGCTGTTCGTCGTCGGGTTGGTGAAGGCGTTGAGCGCCTTCGCGTGGCGCAGGATGCCGCCGATGTAGAACAGCGCGGTCTCCGACAAATCGGCGTAGAGGTTGCCGGCGAAGGCCGGCCGCTCGCCCTTCCAGATCGACTGGTGGGTGTGCATGCCGGAGCCGTTGTCGCCCTTGATCGGCTTCGGCATGAAGGTCGCCGTCTTGCCGTACTGGTTGGCGACGTTGTGCACGACATACTTGTAGATCTGCATGTTGTCGGCGGTCTGCACCAGCGTCGAGTACAGGAAGCCGAGCTCGTTCTGCGACGGCGCCACCTCGTGGTGGTGCTTCTCGACCTGGACGCCCATGTCGTGCATCACGCTCAGCATCTCAGCGCGCAAATCGCTGAGGCTGTCGACCGGCGGCACCGGGAAATAGCCGCCCTTGATCGGCGGCCGGTGTCCGGTGTTGCCGTCAGGGTATTGCTTGTTGGTGACGTAGGGGCCTTCCTCGCTGTCGATGAAATAGCTCGCCGTGTTCATCGAGCTTTCGTAGCGTACGTCGTCAAACACGAAGAACTCGGCCTCCGGCCCGAAATAGGCCTTGTCGCCGATGCCGGTGGCGATGAGGTGCTGCTCGGCCTTCTTGCCGACCGAGCGGGGGTCGCGGCCATAGGGCTGCCCGGTCAACGGCTCGTGCACGTCGCAGAAAATGATGACCGAGGTCTGCGCCGCGAACGGGTCGAGGACCGCGGTCGCGCAGTCCGGCACCAGCAGCATGTCCGACTCGTTGATCGCCTTCCAGCCGGCGATCGAGGAGCCGTCGAACGGCACCCCTTCGGTGAGGAACTCGTCGGTGATCGTGCGGACGTGGTGGGCCAGGTGCTGCCATTTGCCGCGCGGGTCGGTAAAGCGGAAATCGACGTATTTGGCGTCGTGCTCCTTGATCATCTCCAGGACTTTTTCAGTGTCGCTCATCGTACCATTCCGTTCGCTAGTTCAGAGTTGATGGGGGTTCTCGCTCAAATCGCGTCCGGGCCGCGTTCGCCGGTGCGGATGCGGATTGCCTCGTCGATCGTCGAGACGAAGATCTTACCGTCGCCGATGCGCCCGGTATGGGCCGCCTGCTGGATCGCTTCGACGGCGCGCTCGACCATCGATTCTTCCATCACCACCTCGATCTTCACCTTGGGCAGGAAATCGACGACATACTCCGCCCCGCGATAAAGCTCGGTATGCCCCTTCTGCCGGCCGAAGCCCTTGGCCTCGGTGACCGTGATGCCCTTGATCCCGACCTCGTGAAGCGCTTCCTTCACCTCGTCGAGCTTGAACGGTTTGATGATCGCCTCGACCTTCTTCATCGAAGTCCACTCTCTCTGCGCAGGGCGCCATTCGTGGCGGGCCGGATACAGCATAACCCATGCCAGGGTCCAGCGGCGATGCCGAAGACGCGCGGCGCCGAATTATTGCCTGCTTATTAGGCAAAATCGTTTGCCGTCTGCCCTGATTATCCTCTTCACCGGATCAAAGCAGCCGCCCTTGGGTCTCCGCGCGCTCGCGGGCGGCGGTGCGGAAGGTGGTGCCGCCATCGATGCGCGGAATGCGCCGCCTTTATGCGGTCGCCGTTGCCGGCCGTGAAGCGATTTTCGACTGAAGCGCCCCCGCCAAAACCCTCCCCCGCGAACGGCCCTCGAGGGACCCATCGAGGGGGAGGGCATTGCAATACGGTCCCCGTTCCCGGCGGCCAAAGCCCCTTGACCGTCCGGCCCGCCGGGCCTCAGTCTCGGCCGGGTTCAACCCGGCGCGGCGCTAACCCCGATGCGGCATTCCTGAGCCATGTATCATTACGTCGTTCGCCGCCTGGCCTTTGGCGCGCTGACCGTGATCGGCGTATCGATCGTCGTCTTTTTCGTGTTGCGCGTGCTGCCGGGCGATCCGCTGGTGGCGATTTTCGGCCCGGAAGGCTACACCAAGCTGAGCGACGCCGACCGCGCCGGGTACATGGCGCAGCTCGGTCTCAGCGACCCGCTGATCGTGCAATATCTGCGCTGGGTCCGGGATATCGCCAGCGGCAGCCTCGGCCGCTCGTTCTTTCGCGCCGAGAGCGTCGCCGAGATGATCGCACGGCGCGGCCCGTTGACCGCGGAGATCGCGCTGATCGCGCTCGTCCTGTCGTGGATCGTCGGTATCCCGGTGGCGATCGTCAGTGCGCTCAGGCCGAACAGCCTGGGCGACAACATCTCGCGTTTCTTCAGCATCCTGTTTCTGGCGATCCCGGGCTTCTGGTTCGGCATGCTGATCGTCCTCGCGTTGCTGTTCTGGTTCGGCTACCGGGCGCCGCTCGCCGGCCCCTCGCTCTTCGAGAATCCCTGGGCCAATTTACAGGTCGTCATCGGGCCGGGGGTGGTGCTGGGCCTCGGCCAGGCCGCCTATATCGCCCGGATGGCGCGCTCAAGCCTGCTCGAAGTGATCCGCGAGGACTACGTGCGCACCGCGCGCGCCAAGGGTTTGAACCGGCGCCTGGTGATCAGCCTGCATGCGCTGCCGAATGCGCTCCTGCCGGTCATTACGCTGTCGGGCATTCTGCTCGGCTTTGTTCTGGCCGGCTCGATCCCGGTCGAGCGCGCCTTCGGCACGCCGGGGCTCGGCTATGCGATGTTCACCGCGGTCAGCGAGCGCGATGTCTTCGTCATGCAGAACCTCGTGTTCCTCTACGCCGTCGTGTTCGTCATGCTGAACATTCTGGTTGACGTGACGATCGCCTGGCTCGACCCGAGGATCCGCTATCAATGAAGACGATCGGGCAATGACGACGCCAGAGGCCATCGGCGGGCCGGAGGAAATCTATCCGATCGAGCCGGGAGCGGCCGAGGTGTCGCGGCTGCGCCGGATCGGGCGCGGGTTGCGCAGCTTCGCCCGGCGCTCGCCGCTGTCGGCATTCTGGGGCTGCGTCGCCGCCGCGATCCTTGTCGTGGCGCTCGCCGCGCCGCTGATCGCGGCCTACCCGCCGCTCAAATCCGATTTCCGCAATATGACGAAACCGCCGGCGGCGGGGCATTATTTCGGCACCGACCAGATCGGCCGCGACACGCTCTCCCGGGTGATCTACGGCAGCCGGGCGTCGCTGACGGTGGCGATCGGCGCGGTGTTGTTCGGCACCACGCTGGGCGCCTTGTGGGGCCTCGCCAGCGGCTATTTCGGCGGGCGGTTCGACATCGTCTCGCAGCGCATCATCGAGTTTTTGCAATCCTTTCCCGATTTGATCCTGGCGATGGCGATTGCGATGGCGCTGGGCGCTGGGCTCGGCACGGTGATCGTCGCGATCGCGATCACCCGCATTCCGTTCGGCGGCAGGGTGATCCGCAACGTCGTGCTGTCGCTGAAGGAACTCTCCTATGTCGAGGCGGCGCGCGGCCTCGGCGCCTCGCATTTGCGAATGATGGCGCGACACATCCTGCCGCAATGCATCGCCCCCTACCTGATCCTCGCGACGACGCATCTCGGGGTGGCGATCATCATCGAAGCCTCGCTCGGCTTTCTCGGCGTCGGCATCCCGCCGCCGACGCCGACCTGGGGCAACATGCTCGCCGACTCATTGAACGCCGGCCTCGTCCCGCCGTGGTGGCTGGTGCTGTTCCCCGGCAGCGCGATCACCCTCACCGTGCTCGCCTTCAGCCTCCTCGGCGACGGCATCCGCGACCTCGTCGACCCGCGCCTCAGGAGCGCGGTTTGATCAACCAAGTCGAGCGTCCTGAGCCGGAAGTTTGTTCGATGAAAAGCTTCCAGAGTTGTCGTCCCGGCGAAAGCCGGGACTCACCGGGCTGCCACACAAGCGGTTGAGGAGTGGGTCCCTGCCTGCGCAGGGACGACAAGCGACGTGTGAGCCGAGGTCGGTCGAACTTTGAAATCGGGACGCCGGGCGAGCGGGCAGGTTTAAGCTTCCTCTTCGGCAAGAGCGATGCCTTCGTAAAGCTCGCCGAGCGGGATCTCGATTTCGACCGAGGTTAGCGCGAACGTCGCATCGGCGCCGCGCAGGATCTCGGTGATCCACTGCGCGCCGGACCGCCGATGCAGTTCGGCGTAGACACCGTCCGAGGCGATGAACAGGATCTCCTCGACCGTCGCGAGCTGCCGGTAGACCGGCAGCTTGATGCGGCGATCGTGGCGCTCGGTGCTCGGCGAGAGGATCTCGACAATCAGAAACGGGTCCTTGATCGCCTGCCGCCCCACCTCGTTGCCCTCGCAGGTGGCGGCGATATCGGGAACTAGATACGTATCGGTCCGGTCGGGCCGGATCACCCCGGCTTCGATCTGCGCGTTGCACGGGCGCCGGGCGGCGAGCGCAGCGTCGATCCGCGATCCCAGGCGCATCGCCAGGATGCGGTGGGCCTCTGCCGGCGGCGCCATCGCCACCGCAAAGCCGCCGATCAGCTCGTAATGCGTCTCGGTGCCGTCGTCCCAGCGGAGAAACTCGTCGAGAGTCATCGGCTTGATCGCAGGTTCGGCCATGATGGTCGACAGTCCCGTTTGACAGATCGGCGACGCTTCTCACATTACAACGCTATCATTCGGCGCACCACCCGGCGGCTCCGCGTCGAGCGGTCGGGTCTGGCGTGGCCACCCGTCAAGTCATGGCTGTCGAGCGAGACCGCAATGAGCATAACGAGTGACAAATCGGGCGCAGCAGCCGAGCCGGCGGCGCTGCCGGAATGGGACCTTGGCGACCTTTATCCCGGCCGCGACAGCCCCGAGCTGGCGACGGACCTGGACGATCTTGCGGCGGGGGCGGCGGCGTTCCGGGCGCATTATCAGGGCCGGCTCGGCGACCTCTCGGGTACGGCGCTCGGCGCGGCGGTGGCCGAGTACGAGCGGCTGCAGGAGCTGGCCGGCCGGATCATGAGCTATGCCGAGCTCTCGCGTGCGGGCAATGTCGCCGACCCCGAAATCGCCCGCTTCCACCAGACGATGCACGAGCGCATCACCGCGGTTTCCGCCGAGCTGTTGTTCTTCACGCTCGACCTCAACCGCCTCGAGGACGGCGATCTCGACGCCAAGGCGAGCGACCCGGCGCTGGCGCATTACCGCCCGTGGCTGCGCGATCTGCGCGCCCAGCGCCCGCACCAGCTCACCGACGACATCGAGAAGCTGCTGCTCGAAAAATCGGTGGCCGGGCGCACCGCCTGGATGCGCCTTTTTGACGAGACGATTGCCGAATTGCGCTTTCCGTTCCGCGGCCGCGACTTGACCGAGCCGGAGGCGATGCACCTCCTCTCCGACCCCGATGGCGCGGTGCGGCGCGAGGCGGCCTTGTCGATCGGCGAGGTGCTCGCGCGCCACGGGCGGCTCTTCGCCCTTATTACCAATACGCTCGCCAAGGACAAGGAGATCGAGGACCGCTGGCGCCATTTCCCGCGGCCGATCTCGGCGCGCAATCTCTCCAACTTCGTCGAGGACGAGGTGGTCGAGGCCCTGATCGCGGCGGTGCGCGCGAGCTATCCGCAATTGTCACACCGCTACTACCGGCTGAAGGCGCGCTGGTTCGGCGTCGAGGCGCTGCCGTTCTGGGACAGGAACGCGCCGCTCCCCGAGGATGACGACCGTACGGTCGCCTGGCCCGAAGCGCGCGACACCGTGCTCGCCGCCTACCGCACCTTCTCGCCCGAGATGGCGGCGGTCGGCGAGCGGTTTTTCGCGTCGCGCTGGATCGACGCGCCGGTGCGACCGGGGAAGGCGCCGGGCGCCTTCGCCCACCCGACCGTGCCGGGCGCCCACCCCTACCTCCTGCTCAACTACCAGGGCCGCACGCGCGACGTGATGACGCTGGCGCACGAATTGGGTCACGGCGTCCACCAGGTGCTGGCGGCGGGCCAAGGGCAACTGATGGCCGACACGCCGTTGACTCTCGCCGAGACCGCTTCGGTGTTTGGCGAGATGCTGACGTTTCGCGCCCTATTGGCGCGCGAAAGCGACCCCCGGCGGCGGCGCATCATGCTCGCCGGCAAGGTCGAGGACATGCTGAACACGGTGGTGCGCCAGATCGCCTTCGCCACCTTCGAGACGCGCGTGCACGACGAGCGTCGCGAAGCCGAACTCAGCGCCGAGCGACTCTGCGACATCTGGCTGGAGGTGCAGCGGGAAAGCCTCGGCCCGGCCCTCGTCCTCGACGCCGACTACCGCTGGTATTGGAGCTACATCCCGCACTTCATCCACTCGCCGTTCTACGTCTACGCCTACGCCTTCGGCGACTGCCTGGTGAACTCGCTCTACGCCGCCTACGAGGACGCCCACAAGGGCTTCGCCGAGCGCTACCTCGCCCTCCTGCGCGCTGGCGGCACCTTGCGCCACAAGGAACTCCTCGCCCCCTTCGCCCTCGACGCCGCCGACCCCGCCTTCTGGTCGAAAGGCCTCGGCGTCATCGGCCGATTTATCGACGAGCTGGAAGCGCTGGGGTAAGTTCAGTCTCGCCACAACTGGCGCCAAGAGGGGAAGGCACCGGCTAAGCCGGATCAGCGGTTCTTACCGCCGCCACCACCACCGTGGCCGCCGCCACCACCACCGTGGCCGCCGCCACCGGGGCCGCCACCGCCGCCACCCATCATCGCACGGCCGGGCCCTGACGAACCAACCCCGCGGCCGCCGTGCACGCTGGAGAACCCGGCACGTCCACCGCCATGACCGACAACCGAGCCATGCTTGCCCGCGCCCCCGCGGCCGGAATACGCGCTATGGACGCCGCTGCGCGAGCCGCCGCGGCCGGAGACCGCGGCGCGGGGGCCGCCACGGCCGGAGGCCGACGCATGCGCACCGCCGCGACCGGAGACCGCGGCACGTGTTCCGCCGCGACCCGAGGCCGATGCATGCGAGCCGCCGCGGCCGGCTGTCACGGCACCGCCGGCGGCTTGATGACCCATGCCGCGGCCAGCGGTCGAGCCTGCGCCGCCCGCCGAACCGACCGCAGCGCCCGGAGCGCTCTTCGCGGCGGCGCCATGGAGGGCGCTGGCGGCGACGATGCTGCCGGAACGCGTCGCATCGTGGGTCCAGACGTTGCCGGCGAGGGCGGTATGGCCGCCGCCGGAAAGCGTGTTGAATGTGACCGAATTGATGATGATGTTGCGCCCGCCCCAGTCGAAGTTCGACCAGCCCCATAGCGGGCCGTAGAAGGCTACATCGACGCCGACGCCGAAGCCGATGAAGAACCCCGGCGCAAAGGCAAAGCCCACCGGATAGGGGAACACGATGGGCGGATAATCCGGGTATGGCCAAGGCCCGTAGATTGCCGCGGCATCATAGACCGGGGCATAGACGATTTCGGGATTGGCCGGGGAGACTCTGACATACCCGCCCTGGTTCTCGACGACGCAGCGGCATTGCGGGCCGCTCTTGAAGTTTCCGGCGGCGATCGCCTCCTGGCGCAGCCGCTGTACCTCGTTCATGCAATCGGCCTGCTGGGCGACGAAAGCGGTGCCGAGCCGTTGCGTCCAGTCGAGTTGGGCGCTCATCATTTCGAGCACATGCGGAAACGGCACCAGCGCCATCACGCTGGGATCCCATTGCTTGTCGCGCAGCGCATTGGTCAGCGCTTGGCCTCGCAGCCGCCGGTTGGAGTAGTTCTTGACCCAGCGCGCCGCCTCGACAACCTGGAGCGGATAGGTCGACGCCATCAGGATCTGGCTGAGGAGCTGGTCCGGATAGAGGGCGATCGGCGCTAGCAGCTGACTGAGTTCGGCCCGCGTCAACCGGCGGGACTGTGCCGGCGCCGGCGCCGGTTCGGCCGCTTGCGTCGGCGGCGCTGCGGCGGCGGGCGGGCTTGCCGGCGCTTGTGCTGACGGGTTCGCCGGCTCCGCGGCAGGCGGGTTTGCCGATTCTTGGGAAGGCTGGTTGGCCGGCGCCGACGTGGCGGGCGGCGTCGCCTGCGCGAGCGTCATCGGTTGATCGGCGGAGGCGGCACGCAGCGCCGGCGATGTTACGTGGGACAGGCCGAGCGCGGCGACGACACCACCCAACAGCAGCAGCGGAAAAACAAACCGACCACGTTTCATCGCATGCCTCTGGCCTTCGCCGTCAACTTGAGCGACCGCGCCGGTCAGGGGAGCGCTACGGCCATAGGGAGCCGGCTCGCGCCATCCTCCCCCGGAGCGCTCGCTGGTTGAAACACCGAACCGCATGGTTGGTTCCGGGAAGCCGCCCGCAGGCTCAGGACCGCTGGCGCTCCAGGGCCGGCAGGAGCTGCGCCATCCGGTCGATCACGATCGCCGCGCCCGCTGCGGCGAGGCGCGAAGCGTGTCCGGGCCGGCAATGGCTGCCGCCGGCGAAGCCGATCGCGGTCATTCCGGCCGCGACCGCCGCGGCGACCCCGGGCAGGCTGTCTTCGACGACCGCCGCCCGGTGCGGCGCGACATCCATCCGCTGCGCCGCATGGAGAAACAAATCCGGCGCCGGCTTGCCGCGGGCGACCTCGCTGGCGCTGAAGATGTTCGGGTGAAAGCGTTCGAACAGGCCGACCAGCGACAGCGCATGGCGCAAGCGTTCCGGACTCCCGCTCGACGCGACGCACACCAGGCAGCCCAATTGGTCAAGCACCGCGGTCACGCCCGGAATGACGCGGAGCTCGGCCGCAAAGATCGCTTCGAGACGCTGTTGGTGACGGCGCGCGAAATCCGGCAGCCTCCGGCCGTGCCGTGCTTCGAGGTCGGCCAGCATCCCCGCCAGGCTGATCCCGGTATAGCGCTCGAGGATCTCATCAACCGAAAGGGCGATGCCGTCCTCGGCGAGACACGCCAGATCGGCCCGGATCGAGAGCAGCTCGCTGTCGATCAGGACCCCGTCGCAGTCGAAGATGACGAGATCGAAGGGGATCATCCCGGCGGCGGCACGCCGGCCCGGTGCAGCGCCGCCGTCTGGCGCGCGGCGAGCACGTGTTCGTCGAAATCGTCGATCAACTCGTGAAACAGCCGGTGCCAGTTGATCTTGGCCTGCAGATGGAGAAACACCGAGCCGAGACCGATCGCGGCGCGGTCCATGAAGACAAAGGTGCGCGGCGGCGCGATGCCGCCCAATCGGCGGATGTCGCGATGGACGCTGTCGACGAGCGAGGCGCCGTCCGCCGCCGCCGCCGCGCCGCGCGTCTTCTTCTCCTGGATCAGCCGCGCCCGGTTGTCGAGCAGCGGGCCGTAGACAAAGGCGGCCCAGCGGTTGAGCACAGCGATCATCTCGTTCGATAGATTGACGAAGCCCCAGCGCCGATAGGCCTCGACCGCCAGCTCGGGGTCGTTGCGCTCGAGGGCGTGGTAAAGGTCGATGACGCCCTTGACGAACTCCGGCGGGAACACCCGGACGCAGCCGAAATCCAACAGGTTGACGGTACCGTTGGGGGCAACCGTGTAATTGCCGAGATGCGGGTCGCCGTGAATGACGCCGTAATAATAAAACGGGACGTACCAGATCCGGAACATGCGCAGCGCGATCTTGTTGCGCACCGCGAGCGAGGCCTCGGCCGCGACATCGAGGATCGGCGCGCCGTCGAGCCAGGTCATCGTCAAGAGCCGCCGTGTCGACAGATCGGGGATCGGCCGCGGCACGGCGACCCCGGGCTCGTCCTTGAGGATGTCCCCGTAGAGCCGCAGATGCGCGGCCTCGCGCGCGTAATCCAGTTCCTCGCGCAGCCGGTCGGCAATCTCGGCGTGGATCTCGGCGGTCGAGACCGTGCGGTCGTAGCGCTCGTAGAGGCCCATCGCCAGCTTCAGTTGCCGCAAATCGGCTTCGACGGCCGCGGCCATCTCGGGGTACTGCAGCTTGCAGGCGAGCGGCGTTGCGTCGAGTCCCGCGGCGCGATGCACCTGGCCCAAGGAGGCGGCGCGCGCGGCGACGTGGTCGAAGCTCTTGAACCGGCTCTGCCAATCCGGCCCCAATTCACCGATCATCCGGCGGCGCACAAACGGCCAGCCCATCGCCGGCGCGTTGGCCTGGAGCTGGATCAGCTCGCGGACATATTCCTCGGGCAGGGCATCGGGGATCGTCGCGAGCAGCTGCGCCACCTTCATCAGCGGCCCCTTGATGCCGCCCAACGCCGCCTTCAGATCGGCGGCATGGCGCTCGCGGTCGATAGCCAGCCCGAGATAGCGCTCGCCGGCGAGCCTGGCCCCCAGCCCCGCCATCGCGCCGCCGACCCGCGCGTAGCGCCGCACCCGGCCGGTAAAGCTGTCGTCGTCGCTCACGGTTCGATCAGTCGAGCCATTGGTGATCGTGCCGCATCGTCGCATCTACTCCGCGCCAATTGTCGATGCGCCTTGCGGCTCGCGTCCGGCAATCTACATGCTCCCGACAAAAGCGGATGTCCGGTTTGCCGCGCCAATCCCATCATGCGTTGTTGCCGCCCCGGCTGGAAGCGGGGAGTGTCGGGCGCGAGCTCGCCGCAGGCGAGGCGCTGTTCCGGCAAGGCG
>DASYUS010000335.1:0-5987 GCA_036000945.1 Allostellaceae bacterium | reverse complement strand
ACCATGATGCTCTTTGGCGACGCCAAAAAGATGTGCGAGGAAGTCATCAAGGCGCTCGAGTAGGAACGGCCTCCTTCAGCGCCCGCTCGCCCTGATCTTCTGTAAAAGCACGTCAGGCGAAAGCCTTGATGATCAGCGGGGCGACTCCGGCAATCACCACGCCCAGCATCCATTTGATAACGGCAAGATCGGTCTCGATCTTGGCAAACCGGCTTTCATAGCCGGCGAGCTCCTCGGCCGCCCCTCGATGAGCGCGCGTCAGTAGCCCTCGCGCTCCATGCGCTTGCGCAGGAGCTTGCGGTAGCGGCGGACCGCTTCGGCCTTTTCGCGGGCGCGGCGCTCCGACGGCTTTTCGTAGTTACGGCGGAGCTTCATTTCCCGGAACACGCCTTCGCGCTGCATTTTCTTTTTGAGGGCTCTGAGAGCCTGATCGACATTGTTTTCGCGAACGACGACTTGCACGGCTGCTTCTCTCCACCGGTGACGAACCGCAGTGAGCGGCTCCGCTGCGACAAAACCTAGCACCTCCATTCGCCCCTGTGAAGCATGCGGCCACCGCTTTACCGGGACGCAGCGGCATCGCATATTGAACGCATGGCGCTGTTGAAGATTGCCCGCATGGGCCACCCGGTGCTGCGCGCACCCGCCGCCGCGGTCGAGGACCCGACCGCGGCGTGGGTGCGGCGCCTCGTCGACGACATGATCGAGACGATGGAGGATGCCGACGGCGCGGGCCTCGCCGCGCCGCAGGTTTACATGCCGCATCGCATCGTCGTGTTCCGCGTCGATGACGATCGGCTGACCGACCTGCCGGACGACAGCGGGCAGGAGCTGACCGTGCTGATCAACCCGGTCATCGAGCCGGTCGGCGGCGAGCGCGCGCTCGGCTGGGAGGGCTGCCTGTCGGTCTCCGGGCTGCGCGGCGCCGTGCCGCGCCACCTGCGCATCCGCTATCGCGGGTTCGGGCTCGACGGCAGCGTCATCGAGCGCGAAGCGGCCGGCTTCCACGCGCGCGTCGTGCAGCACGAATGCGATCACCTCGACGGCATCCTTTACCCGCAGCGGATGACCGACAACCGCCTCCTTGTCTTTCTCGACGAGCTGCAGCGCCACCCGATCGACCTGGAGGCGTTCCTCGCCGGCGAGCCGATATGAGGAGCCCGTTCGCCGAGCGCGAACGCGACCGGCTGATCGCCGCGATGCTGCCCGATGTTGCGTTCGACGGCTGGCATGACGCCGCGTTGCGCGCCGCGGCGCGGCGCGCCGGCATCCCGGCCGGCGAGGCAAGCGCGCTGTTTCCGCGCGGCGCGCCGGATCTCATCGCCGCGTTTAGCGACTGGGCCGACCGGCAGATGCTGGAACGCCTTGCCGCCACAGCCTTGCCGGACAGCCTGTCGCGCCGCGTCGCGCTGACGCTGCGGCTGCGCTATGTCGTGCTGACGCCGTGGCACGAGGCGGTAAGGCGCGGTCTTGCAGTGCTGGCAATGCCGCAGCATGTCCCACTCGGATTGCGCCTCCTCTCGAACACGGCGGACGCCGTCTGGCGGGGGGTCGGCGACCATTCGAGCGATTTCAGCTATTACACCAAGCGCGCCACGCTGGCCGCGGTCACGGCGGCGGCGACGCTCTATTGGCTGGACGACCGCTCGCCCGGTTTCGCCGACACCGAGTGCTTCATCGACCGCCGCCTCTCTGACCTGCATCGCCTGGGCGGCCTGCGCGGGCGCCTTGCCGCCGCAGCCGAGAGCCTGCCGAACCCGCTGCGCCTGTTGCGGCCGTCGCGCTGACCGGCACGGCGCCGGCGCGGCTCAGTCCGTTTTCGGCCGTTCGGGGATGGCGGCGGCCTGGGCGCGCCGCCACTCGTCGACCTTGGCGGCGATAGCCGGATCGCCGAGACCCAGCATCGCCGCGGCAAACAACGCGGCGTTGGTGGCGCCGGCCGGGCCGATCGCGAAGGTCGCCACCGGCACGCCCGCCGGCATCTGCACGATCGAGAGGAGGCTGTCGAGCCCGCGCAGGGCACGGCTCTCGATCGGCACGCCGAGCACCGGCAGCGGCGTCAGCGCTGCGGTCACACCCGCCAGATGGGCGGCACCGCCGGCGCCGGCGATGATCGCCTTCAACCCGCGAGCCTGCGCGCCTCGGGCATAGTCGTGGAGCCGGTCGGGTGTGCGGTGCGCCGACATGATATGACACTCGTAGCCGATGCCGAGCCGGTCGAGGGCATGGGCGGCATGCTGCATCGTTTCCCAATCGGATTGGCTGCCCATGATGATGCCGATCGCGCACGCCGTTTCGCTCATCTGGCTCCTTCCGGCTGGAGTGATGTCGGGCCGATTATAGAAGTCGCGCCCGGGCTCACAAGCCGGGGCCATCGCGGCGAATTTGTTTCGGGGAATCCGGTTGCGTCGATTATAGACACAGCGGGAATTGCCCTCCCGCAGCGCGCGCAAGGACATCGCCGGGACATGCGAAGGCGTGGTTCAAAGCCGGCCGAACCGGGCTCGGCTCTCGGTATCCCCGGCATCTCCGAGGCGGGGCTGAGCCCCGAATTGCGCGATGCGGTATCCCGGCTCGCGGCCGAACGCGAGCGCCTGCGCGACGAGCTGGCGAAGGCGCGCAGCCGGATCGCTTCACTCGAACGCCTCGCCGACGAAGATGCGCTGACGCCCGTCGCCAACCGCCGCGCTTTCGTGCGTCAGCTGACCCGGATGATCGCCTATACCCACCGTTATGGCGTGCCGGCGAGCATCGTCTATTTCGACGTCAACAACATGAAGCAGATCAACGACGCGTATGGCCACCCGGCGGGCGACGCGGCGCTGCGCCACCTCGCGACGGTACTGCGCGACAACATCCGGTCGAGCGACGCCGTCGGACGCCTCGGCGGCGATGAATTCGGCGTAATCCTCGCGCAAACCGACGAGGCGCAGGCCCACGGCAAGGCCGCCGCGCTGGCCGCGGCGGTCGCCGCGACGCCGCTGCGCTGGGGCGACGCCGATCTGTCGGTTACGGCCGCGTACGGGGTCCATGAGTTTAACGGCGCCGACGACGCCCACCGCGCGATCGAGGCGGCGGACAGCGCCATGTACGAACAAAAGCGCGCCACCCTCCACGTCGGGGCGTAGCGCCGCAGCGCGTCACGCGATGATGTCGGGCAGCAGCTCGCTTTCGATTTTCGCGATCTGATCCTTCAGCATCAGCTTGCGCTTCTTGAAGCGTTGCAGCTGAAGCTGGTCGAACGGGCCACGCTCGGCGACGCGCGCGATCACATCGTCGAGGTCGCGGTGCTCGGTCTTCAGAACGGCCAGCTTGGCCTTCAGGGCTTCGACGTCGAGATCCATCGCGGGACCGGCGCTCTCGGCGCAGAATGACGGAATGACGAAACCGATATAGCACGAATCGCACAGATTTTCATCGGGTAGCAAGCATGCGGCCGAGCAGCGGCGACGAGGCGGCGGGCGAGGGATTCTGGCGGTTTTCGCTGGCGCTTTACGCGCGACCCGGGGCGGCGGAGGCGCTGATCGCGTTGCAGGACCGCGCGGGGCGCGACGTCAACCTGATACTCTTCGCGCTCTGGCTCGCGGTCTGCCGGAATCGTCGGCTTGACGCCGCCGGGCTGGTCGCGGCCGAGGCCGCGATCACCCCACTCAACGCGGCCGCCGTCGCGCCGCTGCGCGAGTTGCGCCGGCAGCTGAAAACCGCCCCCAACCGGAATCTTCAAGGGCTGCGCCGGCGCATTCTCGCGTTGGAACTTGCCGCCGAACGGCTTGTACAGCGCCGGCTGGCTGGGCTGGTCCCGAACGCGCCCGACGCGCTGCCCGAAGGCGACCGGCTCGCTGCGGCCGAGGCCAATCTCGCCCTTTATCTGGGCGACGAGGTCGGCTCGCCCGAAGCCCGCCTGCTGTGCCGGGTACTGGCAAACCTGATCGGCGCCGAGTGCTGATCCCGATCAGAACCCCGGCCGAGGATTTTCAGCCGGAAGACTGAGATCGTAAGGCGGCCGGTGCAGCCCGGCGGGGGAGATCGTGAAGATCTCGTAGCCGGTCGCCGTTACCCCAATCGTGTGCTCGAACTGGGCCGACAGCGAGCGGTCCTTGGTGACGGCGGTCCAACCGTCGCTCAGCACCTTCACCTCGTAGCGCCCGGCGTTGATCATCGGCTCGATGGTGAAGAACATGCCTTCGTGCAGGATCGGGCCCTCTTCGGGCCGGCCGTAATGCAGCACCGAGGGGGCGTCGTGGAACACCCGGCCGACCCCATGCCCGCAAAAATCGCGCACGACCGAGAAGCGATGGCTTTCGGCATAGCGCTGAATCGCATCGCCGATGGCGCCGATATGAACCCCGGGCCGCACCACGGCGATGCCGCGCATCATGGCTTCATAGGTAACGTCGACGAGCTTTCGGGCCTTGACGCCGATGCGCTCGCCGACAAGGAACATGCGGCTCGTGTCGCCGTGCCAGCCGTCGAGGATCGGGGTCACATCGATGTTGAGGATGTCGCCGTCCATCAGCCGGCGGTCGCCCGGGATGCCATGGCAGACGACGTGGTTGACCGAGGTGCAGATCGACTTCGGAAAGCCGCGGTAGTTGAGCGGAGCCGAGACCGCTCCGTGGTCGGCGGCATACTCGTGGCACAGCCGGTCGAGTTCCCCGGTCGTCACGTCGGGCCGGACATAAGGGGTGATGAAATCGAGCATCGCCGCAGCGAGCCGGCCGGCCCGACGCATGCCTTCGAACGCCTCGGGCCCATGGATCTTGATCTGACCGCTGCGCGGGGCGCGGCCGGCGACGGCGAGGCCCGCCATCACGTCCTGCTGCATGACCGAGTGCTCTTTGTTGTCCCGGCGCGGCGCCGTGGCCGCTCCTCAGGTGATAATCCGATCCGGGGAGGGTGGCAATCGTCGCCCCGCCGCTCACAGGCAGGAAATGGTCATCGGCGGCCCGCGCGGCAATCCTTGAGGGACGTCACAGGCGGCCCACATTGGCGACGAGGTGCGCCAACGCGCGATCGGCGTCGCCAGGGCGGCGTAGCCGCACCACGATGAGCCCGGCATATTCTGGCCGCGCCAGCCGCTCCGCGATCTCACGGCGGCGCCAGCCCCAGGTGGTCCACGCCCAGCGGATCGGATGACTGGGCCGCAGTAGGCGCCGCCATTGCTCGCGGTTCCCGGCCCACATTTCGGTGCGCAGCGTGGCCCGCAGCAATGAGCGGCGGATGACCCTCGCCATGACGACCGCCCGCTCGTAATCGAGCCAGATCAGGTGTGTCGCCCGCCGCCAAACCTGGTCGCGCACCGACTGGTAGTTGCCGTCGACTACCCAGGCATCGGCCGCGATTGCCTCGCCCACGCGGCGAACGAACACTTCCGGGTCATGCCGCGTCAGATCGCGCCAGCCCGGCTGCCAGTTGATCGCGTCCAGCTCGATGTGGGGCAGCGCCAGCTGCATCGCGATGCGCCGCGCCAACGTCGTCTTG
Organism: Allostellaceae bacterium; assembly: GCA_036000945.1. Classification (GTDB taxonomy): domain Bacteria; phylum Pseudomonadota; class Alphaproteobacteria; order ATCC43930; family CGMCC-115725; genus DATARH01. The sequence continues at coordinate 506 of DASYUS010000335.1, read as the reverse complement.
CCGGCGCCGGTGGTGCCGATCACGACGATCCGCATCGGGCGGTCCTCCATCCACTCGGCGCGTGTTGTACGCCAGCGCGGCTTTGCCTATGAAGAGAGCCGCCGGCAATCCCGTCGGCTGCGCCCGAGGAGCCAATGAACGAGGCCGAACCGAAACCGCAAACGGTCACCGCCTGCGTCTTGATCATCGGCAACGAGATCCTCTCCGGGCGAACCCAGGACGCAAACCTCGCCTTTCTCGCACAAGGGCTCAACGACGTCGGCATCCAGCTGCGCGAGGCTCGGGTGATCCCCGATGATCCGGACGCCATCATCGGCACCGTCAACGAGGCGCGCGGCAAGTTCGATTACGTCTTCACCACCGGCGGGATTGGCCCGACCCACGACGACATCACCTCGGCCTGCATCGCCGAGGCATTCGGGGTCCCGCTGGTCATCCATCCCGAGGCGCGGCGGATCCTCGAAAGCCATTATCCGCCGGGCGGCCTCAACGCGGCGCGGCTCCGC
>DASYUS010000334.1:0-7414 GCA_036000945.1 Allostellaceae bacterium | reverse complement strand
GTGTAGACGTCGATCTCGCGGCCGGCCTGGCGCGCCAGCGCCTGCACGTTCCGGACGTGGCCGGTGGTCTCCTCAAAGGAAATGCCGTTCGAGATGTTGGAGAAGAGGGCGTCGCAGTTGCGGATCGCGAAGGCCTGGCCGGTCCGCGAGGCGCCGGCGTTCATGATGACGGGGCGGGTGCCGCCATAGGGCTTGGGCTTGGCGCGCACGCCCTTCAGCTTGATGAACCGACCGGCGAAGTCGAAATCCTCGTCGTCCGACCATGCCCGCTTGATCACGTCGAGCCACTCCTGCGCGTAGTCGTAGCGGCTCTCGTGGTCGCGCAGCGTCGCGCCGAACATCTCGAACTCGCCCTCATTCCAGCCGCAGACGATGTTGAGGCCGAAGCGGCCTTCGCCGATGTGGTCGGCGGTGACGAACTCCTTGGCGGCGATCAGCGGCGGGATCAGCGGTGCGTGCACCGTGCCGAAGACGGTCAGCCTTCGGGTCGCGGCGAGGAGACCGCAAGCCCAAGTCACGGTCTCGAACGTCGCGCCCTGATAGTCGGTGTCGCCGCCATAGCCCTTCCAGCGGCCGATCGGCAGCATGAACTCGATACCGGCGTCGTCGGCCATCCGCGCGAGCTTCAGGCAATCGGCCCAGCTGCCCGACCAGCGCTCCGGCACCATCGTCACCGCCCGCCCCGACGAGCAGTTGGCGCCGAAGAGGCCGAGCTTCAGCCGGTTCCGGCTATACATCGCGGCGCGCGCCTCGCTCGTGGTCCCGCGGTCCATTTCTCCCTCGCACTCCATAGCCGCCTTAGCCTTGCCGAACCGCATGGGACTTGCCAAGCTCGACGATCTTCGCGAAGGAGCGGACGAGATGCCGGCTGACACCAGCGAGCTCAGGGTCCGGGATGTCCGGGTCCGGCTGCACCGCGCCGGGCGCGGACCCAGGGTGCTGTTCCTGCATGGGGCGGGCGGCGTCCCGCAATGGCTGCCGTTTTTCGACGCGCTGGCCGAGCATTGCGAGGTATTGGTGCCGGAGCACCCCGGTTTCGGCGGCTCGGACGACCCGCCGTGGATCCGCTCGGTGGCGGACCTCGCGCTGTTCTATCTCGACCTCGTCGAGGAAGCAGGGCTCGACCGCATCCACCTGATCGGCAACTCGCTCGGCGGTTGGCTCGCGGCCGAGATCCTGATCCGCGACCGCGCGCGCTTTCAGAGCCTCGTCCAGTTGGCGCCGGCCGGCCTCCGCAAGAAGGGCGTGCCGTGCGGCGACAATTTCATCTGGGGGCCGGAAGAGGCGGTGCGCAACCTCTACCACGACCAAAGCTTCGCCGACCGCGTCCTCGCGCTGACCCCGAGCGAGGAACAGCTCGACGTGGTGCTGCACAACCGCTTTAGCGTGGCGAAATTCGGCTGGCAGCCGCGCTGGTACGACCCCGACCTCGAAAAATGGCTGCACCGCATCAAGCTGCCGGCACTGATCGTCTGGGGCGACGACGACAGGATCATGCCGCCGGCCTATGCCGATCTCTGGTGCGAGCGATTGCCCGACGCCCGCCTCGTCATGGTCGAGGACTGCGGCCATCTCCCGCATGTCGAGAAGGCGCCGCTCGTCGCAGGCCATGTCCTCGATTTCCTGGGAGGGGTGCGGTCATGAAGCTCGTCTCCTTCCACCTGATGCCGTACCGGCCGCTCGACCTCGACGAGGCGGCGAAGCACCGCTCGCCGTGGGTGGTGCTGCCGAACCGCCTCTACGACCCCGTGAAGGGCGCCGAGGAATACGAGCGCCACATCGACGCGCTCGTCTATGCCGAGCAGCTCGGTTTCGACGCGATCGGCGTCAACGAGCATCACCAGACCGCCTACGGCCTGATGCCGGCCCCCAACCTGATCGCCAGCGCCCTCATCCAGCGCACCAAGCGGGTGCAGGTCGCCGTCCTCGGCCGCGCCCTGCCGCTCGTCAACAACCCGATCTACATCGCCGAAGAATTCGCGATGCTCGACGTCATGTCGAAGGGGCGGCTGATTGCCGGCTTCGTCCGCGGCATCGGTTCGGAATACCACTCCTCCGGCGTCAACCCGTATTTCTCGCACGAGCGGTTTCACGAGGCGCACGACCTGATCATCCGGGCGTGGACCGAGCCGGGGCCGTTCGCCTTTCACGGCGACCATTTCAGCCTGCAATACGTCAACCTCTGGCCGCGGCCCTACCAGACGCCGCACCCGCCGGTGTGGATCCCGTCACAGGGGTCGAGCGAGACCGTCGCCTGGGCCTCGCACCCCGACCGCAAGTACCCGTTCCTCGTGACCTTCTCTTCGGCCGACCTGGTCGCCCGCTACCACACGAGCTATCGCGAGCAGGCGCGAGAATACGGCTACGAGGCGGCGCCGGAGCAGCTCGGCTGGGCCTGCCCGATCTATGTCGCCGAGACCGACGAGCGAGCGCGCGACGAGGCGGGGCGGGCGGTCGAGACCCTCTTCAACGATTTCCTGCGCCAGACCTTCGAGATGCTGATGCCGCCCGGCTATACCTCGATGCGGTCGATGAAGAATTTTCTCGCGATGCGGCGGGGCCTCGGCGGCGGCAAGGCGACCGCCGACGGCCTCATCGACAGCGGCACCGCGCTGATCGGCAGCCCGAAGACGGTGCTCGCCGGGATCGAGCGGATGCGCGAGCGCACCGGCTTCGGCATCCTCGTCGCGCTCCTGCAATTCGGCGTTCTCTCGGACACGCTGACGCGCCGCAACATGGACATGTTCGCCGCCGAGTTGATGCCGCACTTGCGAGGCTAGCGCCGGCTTTCGCCGGGAATGCCATGATTTTCGTGTCGATGGAATCGACGCTGAAGCGCCGCTCAAACGTAGAGTTGTAGCGGTGCGCCGATGTGGCGGAGGTGGCCGGTCTTCACCCAGGCCTTGCAGCCGCCCGGGCCGGCGGTCGCGCGCAAGGCGCTGCCGCACGGCAGCCGCAGCCACGAGTGCGCCGCGAAGACCTCGCCGCCCTCCACGAAGCCGCCATCGAGCACGAGGATTTCGGCGCCTCCCGGGACTGGCAGGTCGATGGCCGCGCCGGGCGACCAGCGCTCCAGCCGGACATCCTCGTTGGCGTCGCGGAAGAGCGGCGTGATCTCGACGCCTGGGCGGTCCGGGGCAGGTGTATACGGCATCCTGCCGGTGTCGCGGCGGACCGGCGTGCGGTCGGCCGGGTCGAACTGCCAGAGCTTGACGAAGATCACGCAGCCGGGCGCCGAGCGGGGCGTGTGGCGCGAGGTCGGCGGGTTGCGGACGTAGGAGCCGGCCGGGTAGTCGCCATGCTCGTCCTGGAAGACGCCGTCGAGGACGAGAAACTCCTCGCCGCCGCCATGCGTATGGGACGAGAACCGGCTCTCCGGCGCATAGCGGACGATCGAGGTGGCGCGCGCGACCTCGTCGCCGATGCGGTCGAGCATGCGCCGCTTGACGCCGGCGATCGGCGACTGGATCCACGGAAGGCGCGCCGCATGAACGGCGGCGCGCCGCGAAAAATCGGCGTTGAGTTCCATCGCCGCCGCTCCGGCCGGGTCAGGCGCTTCCGGCGAAGGTCTTGTGCAGGAAGCCGGTGCGCTGGCCGGCGCCGGCCATAAGAAATTGCGCGTCCTGGCCGCCGAGGATGAAGCGGGCGCCCATCGCGATATAGCGCGGCATGATCGCCTCATTGTAGATGCCGGCCATGCCGGGGAATTTGCCGTGGGCCCGGCAGGCGGCGATCATCTTGCCGTAGGCATCGGCGACGCGCTCGTTGGCGAAATCGCCGGGGATGCCCATCTCGGCGCACAAATCGTTGGTGCCGATCAGCAGCACGTCGACCCCCGGCACCGCGGCGATCTCGCCGGCGTTGGCGATCGCGGTCGGGGTTTCCAGCATCACGACCGTCAGGTTGGCGGCGTTGAGCGCCGCCGCCGCCTCGCCGGTCGCGGCCGAGCGCAGCCCGTAATGCGGCCCGATCCCGCCCATCGAGCGGTGCCCAATCGGTGGGTATTTCAGCCGGTTGACGACCTCCCTCGCCTCGGCCGCTGTGTCGACATGCGGCATGACGATGCCGAGCGCGCCGTTGTCGAGCGCCCGCGTCGCGATCGCGTATTCGCCGTTCGGCACCCGGGCGATCGGCGCGATCCCGGCATCGAGCGCGGCGGTCGAGATCTGGGCGCAGGCCTCCAGCGACATGACGCCGTGCTCCATGTCGAGAAACAGCCAGTCGAACCCCGATACCGCCATCGCCTTGGCGATCTCGACGCTGCGCGAGAGCCGGATGCCGACGCCGAGCGCCAGCTGACCGGCTTCGAGCTTTTCCCGGGCAACGTTGCGGACAGTGGCGGGCATGGCGGTCTCCTTCAGCCGGTTCGATCGACCTCGGCGTCGGCTTCCTGGCGCAGCCAGTCGCGGAAGGCCCTGACCTTGGGCCGTTCGAGCGCGCCCGGCGCCGTCGCGATGTAATACGAGAAGAGATCGGGGAGCGCCAACGAGAAGAGGCGGACGAGCCGCCCGGCGGCGAGGTCGGCGGCGGCGATCGTGCTGTAGGCGAGGACGACGCCGTGTCCGGCGATCGCTGCGTCCATCGCCATATAGCCGACGCTGAAAGTGATCCCGGGCGCCGCCGGCGCGCCCGAGACGCCGGCCGCCTTCAGCCACATCGGCCAGGTCGGCAAGAGCGGGTAGCGGTCGGTCGCCTGGTCGACATGGATCAGCGCGTGATGCCGCAGATCGTCGGGCGTGCGCAGCGGCGGCCCTTTTTCCAGCAGCTGCGGGCTGCACGCCGGGAACACCTCGTTTTTCGCCAAGAGTTCGACGTCGAGCCCGGGATAGCGGCCGGTGCCGTAGCGGATGCCGACATCGAAATCGCCCTTCGTCAGATCGACGAGCTCGTCGCTGGTCGAGATCCGCACGTCAACGTCGGGCCAACTTGCCTGGAAGCGGTGCAGCCGCAGCACCAGCCATTTCGCGGCGAATGACGGCGATGCCGTGACCGTCAGCGTGCCGGTCTCGTTGTGCGCCCGCAGACGCCGGACGGCAGCCTGGATGCCCGCGAAGGCGTCCGACAACCCGGGCAGGAGCAGGCGCGCCGATGCGGTCAGCTCGACCGCCCGGTTGCGGCGATGGAAGAGGCCAACCCCGAGATCCTCTTCAAGGGCGTGGATCTGGTGGCTGATCGCCGCCGGGGTGACGTTCAGCTCGTCGGCCGCCTTGCTGAAACTCTTCAGCCGGGCGGCGGCCTCGAACGCGCGCAGCGCGCTGAGCGGCGGCAGATGAACTGGCATTCGAATGAGTTTTCCTAAACCGTCTGCTGAGAAAGTCTCGTTTGCGGATGTACGTAATAAGGCCCAGTTTCTTGTCAACCTGCCTTACCGCATTACGCGGTTTCGGTTACCGCAGTTTAGGAGACCTCATATGACCGCAATCCCCCTCCGCGACCATCCCCGGGCGCTGCGCCGCCGCGCCGCGCTCGACGCGCTGAGCGAGGCCACCGCATGGGTGTTGGCCACCTTCGGCGAATGGCGCCGCCGCAGCCGCGAACGGGCGCAGCTCGCCGCGCTCGACGACCGCATGCTGAAAGACATCGGCCTTACCCGTAGCGACCGCGAATTTCTCGCCAACAAGCCGTTCTGGAAGGAGTAACGACGATGACCGCAATCACTGCGCATGACCGGCCGCACACCGGAATCTGGCAGCGCGCGACGCGCGCTCTCGGCAAACTGCGGGCAATGGTGCTAGCATTGCCCGAAGCGCCGGCTGGTGCACTGCGTCGAAAGGCGCTGCCGCCGGCATATTACGATTTCGCGCCGTTCTAAACCTGCGATCCGCGGCACCCCGGAGGAAAACCCGATGACCAACATCGACAAGCTGTCCTACGTCGAGGGCGAACTGAACTATCTCGGCCCGACCGACAAGCGCCCGCGCTATTACGCCTACGAGCCCGATGCCGGCGATCAGCCGAGCGTGATGCCCTACGAGCCGCATGTGATGCAGATCCACGATCTGCGGCCGATCGCCGGGGAGCTCGATCTCGACACGCAGGGCTTCGCCCTGCTCGAGCAGCGCAGCGCCGTCAAGGATTTCTGGGACGACGACGAAGTCCGCCGCATCTACTACCCGGAGGCCGAGCGCTTTCTCAAGGAAGTGACCGGCGCCAGCCGCATCTTCATCTTCGACCACCTGCAGCGGCGCCGCGTCCCCGGCCAGCGGGACCGCTCGCGCAGCGGGCCGCGCCAGCCGGCGACGCGCGTTCATGTCGACCACACCGCGCGGTCGGGGCCGCAGCGCGTGCGCGACCTGATGGGCGAGGAGGCCGAAGAGCTGCTGCGCGGCCGCGTCCAGGTGATCAACCTGTGGCGCCCGATCCTCGACGAGCCGCTGCGCGACGCGCCGCTCGCGGTGTGCGATTCGCGCACGGTCGATGCCGACGATCTGATCCCCTCGGATCTGGTGTACCGCGATCGCGTCGGCGAGACCTATTCGGTCAAGTACAACCCGGCGCACCGCTGGTTCTACGTGCCCGAAATGCGGCGCACCGAGGCTCTTCTGCTGAAGATCGCCGATACGAAGACCGACATCGCGGCCCGCTTCATGCCGCACACCGCGTTCACCGACCCGACGACGCCGGCCGACGCCCAGCCGCGGCAAAGCATCGAGCTGCGCACGCTGGTCTTCCATCCGGCGTAGATCAACAGCTCCTCTCCGCCCTCAACGGGGGGAGAGGGGCCCCAGCGCGGGGAGGGTGAGGGACTGTTTCAGGCGAGACCCCCTCACCCCAACCCTCTCCTCCAGCTGGGGAGAGGTGGGAACAACAGAGGAGACGCAAAGGACGCAGCGTCATCGCGTCCTTTGCGTATTCGTCAGCGTCCTTTGCGTTAAGGCGTTGGTTTTTTCTACCTCAACTCGGGCACGATCCAGAAGGCCTTCTGGCCGCGGGCGACGCGTTCGCAATTGTCGAAGGCGTTGCGCCAGCGCTTCCAGTGGTTGTCCCAGGTCGGGCCGGCGGCATGCGGGCTGAAGATCGCGTTTTTCAGCGTGAACAGCTGGTGGTCGGGCTTGGGCGGCTCCTCGACCATGACGTCGAGGCCGGCGGCCATGATCACCTCGTTGCTGAGCGCGTTGTAGAGCGCCACCTCGTCGACCACCGGGCCGCGGCAGGTATTGATGAGGATCGCGGTCGGCTTCATCAGCGCCAGCTCTTTTTCGCCGATCAGGTTGTGCGTCGACATGTCGAGCGGCACGTGCAGGCTGACGATGTCCGATGTCTTCAACAGCTCGGGAAACAGCGCGAAACGGACGCCGAGCGCATCTTCCTGGTCGCCGGTCAGCCGGTTGATGTCGTAATACTGGATCCGCATGTCGAACGCCTTGGCTCGGCGCGCGACCTTCTTGCCGATATTGCCGAGGCCGACGATGCC
>DASYUS010000333.1:0-2904 GCA_036000945.1 Allostellaceae bacterium | reverse complement strand
CAACAAATGCGCCCATCGCGGCAACCTCCTCTGCCTCACCGAGAAGGGTCACGGCCGGGAGATCACCTGCATCTACCACGGCTGGAGCTACGACCTCGAAGGCAAGCTGACCGGCGTCGCCTTCGAAAAGGGCGTCCGCCGCCAAGGCGGCATGCCGCCGGAATTCCGCAAGGACGACCACCATTTGCAGCGCCTGCGCGTCGGCGAGATCGCCGGCCTCGTCTTCGGCACGTTCAGCGACGAGGTCGAGGACGTCGAAAGCTATTTCGGGCCGCTGGTCGCCGGCGGTATGCGCCGCGTCCTCAACCGCCCGGTTCACATCCTCGGCCGCTCGACGCAGGTCCTGCCGAACAACTGGAAGCTCTATTTCGAGAACACCAAGGACACCTACCACGCCTCGATCCTGCACGCCTTTCTGACGACGTTTCGGATCAACCGGCTGTCGCAGCCGGGCAGCATCAACATCGACGAGTCGGGCGGCCACCATTTCAGCCAGGCGAAGCTCGACTACGCCGCCGAGGACGCCGAATACAAGGCGGCGGCGCTGCGCTCCGACACCGGCCTCAAACTGGCCGACAACTCGGTCATCGAATCGGTCGACGAGTATGGTGACAGCGTCTCGGTGCAGATCCTCACCGCCTTCCCCAACATGGTCTTACAGCAGATCCGCAACACGATCGCGGTGAGGGTGATCCGGCCGCGCGGCGTCGAGCGCACCGAACTCGAATGGGTGCATCTCGGCTTCGACGGCGACGACGAGGCGATGACCGAGCGCCGCCTGCGCCAGGGCAATTTGGTCGGCCCGGCTGGCTACATCGCGCTCGAAGACGGCTGCGTCGGCGGCTTTGTCCAGCGCGCCCTGCAATACAACGACGACGATGCGGGCGTCGTCATGATGGGCGGGCACGACGCCGAGTCGCAGAACTTTCGCGCCAGCGAGGCGGCGATCCGCGGCTTCTGGAAGAAATACCGCGCCCTCACCGGCGCCTGACCGCCGATGGACACGACCGCATTGCGGCAGGGCATCGACGACCTCTACGCCGCCTACGCCGACTGCATCGACGACGACCGGCTCGAGGCGTGGCCGGATTTCTTCGTCGAGGATTGCCGTTACCTGATCACCAGCCGCGACAGCCACGCCGCGGGAATGCGCCACGGCATCATCTATTGCGCCTCGCGCGGCATGGTCGAGGACCGGGTGATGGCGATGCGCCGCGCCAACATCTTCGAGCCGCACCGCTACCGTCACATTGTCGGCCCGGCCCGCCTCGGCAAGATCGAAGGCGGCGTCGCCGAGGCGCGTGCCAATTTCCTCGTCGTCAGGATCATGCATGATGGCGAGAGCCGGCTTTTCGCCACCGGCCGCTACCTCGACCGCATCGCCGTCGCCAGTCAGCCCTTCCGCTTCATCGGGCGCACCGTCGTCCTCGACAGCCAGAAGATCGACACCCTCCTCGTCATCCCGCTATAGCCCGTTGCCGGGCTTGGTCCGGCCACCCACGAGACGCCGCTCATTAGATTGTCTATCGTTCCACGAAGCGGACTCGCGCTAGTCCGCGGTGACTTCGGTTAGGAACCGGTGCGCGACCGCGGCGTGCATGGCGATCCCGACCGCCATCGCGTCTTCGTTGAGGATCATCCGGTTGGAGTGGCACGAGGCGACATGATCGTGGCCGTCGTGGCCGTCCGGCATGACGCCGAGGAACATCATGCAACCGGGCATCCGCTGCAGCACATAGGAGAAATCCTCCGCCCCCATGAACGGCGCCGGCAGCTCGATGTAGTTGTCGGCGCCGACCAGCTCGGTCGCGACGCCGCGCGCGAAATCGACGAATGCCGCATCGTTGATCGTCACCGGGTAGCCGGCGCGCAGCGTGATTTCGGCCTCGCATTGATGTGCCGCGGCAATGTTTGTCGCGACGCGGCGGATGCCCTGGCGCGCGGTCTCGCGCGCCGCCTCCGAGGTCGTGCGCAGCGTGCCGAGCATCTCGACGACCTCCGGGATGACGTTGCTGGCGGTGCCGCCGGCAATCTTGCCGCAGGTCAGGACGACCGGGTCGAAGGCATTGGCGCGGCGGGTCACCATGGCATGCAGCGCCAGGCCGATTTCGCAGGCGACCGGCACCGGATCGACCGCCAAATGCGGCATCGAGGCGTGTCCGCCGCGCCCCCTGACCCGGATCGTCCAATTGTCGACCGCAGCCAAGAGCGGACCGGGCCGACCGACGATCGCGCCGGCCTTGAAATTGGGAAAGATGTGCAGCGCGAAGGCGGCGTCGGGCTTCGGATCGGCGTCGAGGAGCCCGTCCTCGATCATGCGGCGGGCGCCGGCATGGCCCTCCTCGCCGGGCTGGAACATGAACTTGACGGTGCCGGCGAGCTCGTCGCGATGCCGGTGCAGCAGGTGGACGGCCTGCACCAGCATCGCCGTATGCGCGTCGTGGCCGCAGGCGTGCATGCGCCCGGCAATCTCGCTGGCAAAGCCGAGCCCGGTTTCCTCCGGCATCGGCAGCGCGTCCATGTCGCCGCGCAGGAGGATCGTGCGACCGCTCTGCGAGCCGGGCCTGGTGCCGCTCAACGACACCATGAGGCCGGAGGTCGACGGGCCGCGGGTGATCTCGACATCGAGACCCTGCAGCCCGTCGAGCACCGCCTCGGTCGTCAGCGGCAGGTTGAGCCCGAGTTCCGGCTTGGCATGGATGCGCCGCCGCAACGCGACGGCGGCCGGCAGCAACTCTTGGGCCTCGTCGAGGAAATGCTTCGGCGCCTGCGTGTCAGCCATTATTCCGGTTCTCCTCATGGAACGCGTCGCCTCTGCGGGATCGCAAAGCCGGCCCCCTCTTCGACATGCCGGACCAGCGTGCTGATGTCGTCGTCCGCGGCACCCCGGAACATTGCATGCTT
>DASYUS010000332.1:0-7078 GCA_036000945.1 Allostellaceae bacterium | reverse complement strand
CGTCGAACTTCGGATGCTCTTCCGCCACGTTACGCCGCGGCCGCGGTCTTCTCGGCCTTCGCGACGGCGCCCTCGATCGTGCCGACCATGTAGAAGGCGGCCTCCGGCAGCTCGTCATAGTCGCCGGCGACGATGCCCTTGAAGCCCTTGATCGTGTCGTCGAGGCCGACCAGCACGCCGGGCGTGCCGGTAAACACTTCGGCAACATGAAATGGCTGCGACAGGAAGCGCTGGATCTTGCGCGCCCGCGCCACGGTCAGCTTGTCCTCCTCCGACAATTCGTCCATGCCGAGGATGGCGATGATGTCCTGCAGCGATTTGTAGGTCTGCAGGACGCGCTGCACGTCACGCGCGACCTGGTAGTGCTCTTCGCCGACGACGCGCGGGTCGAGCATGCGCGAGGTCGAGTCGAGCGGGTCGACCGCCGGGTAGATGCCGAGCTCGGCGATCTGGCGCGACAGCACCGTCGTCGCGTCGAGATGGGCAAACGAGGTCGCCGGCGCCGGGTCGGTCAGATCGTCGGCCGGCACGTAGATCGCCTGCACCGAGGTGATCGAACCCTTCTTCGTCGTGGTGATGCGCTCCTGCAAGGCGCCCATGTCGGTCGCCAGCGTCGGCTGGTAGCCGACCGCCGACGGGATGCGGCCGAGCAGGGCCGACACCTCGGAGCCCGCCTGGGTGAAGCGGAAGATGTTGTCGACGAAGAACAAAACGTCCTGGCCTTCTTCGTCGCGAAAGTATTCGGCGAGGGTGAGGCCGCTGAGGCCGACGCGGGCACGCGCTCCCGGCGGCTCGTTCATCTGGCCGTAGACGAGCGCCGCCTTCGAGCCCGGCCCGTCGGGGATGATGACCTTCGACTCCATCATCTCGTGATAGAGGTCGTTGCCCTCGCGGGTGCGTTCGCCGACGCCGGCAAACACCGAGTAGCCGCCATGCGCCTTGGCGATGTTGTTGATCAATTCCATGATGATGACGGTCTTGCCGACGCCGGCGCCGCCAAAGAGGCCGACCTTGCCGCCCTTGGCGTAGGGCTCGAGGAGATCGATGACCTTGATGCCGGTGACGAGGATCTCGGCCTCTGTCGACTGGTCGACGAACTCGGGGGCCGGCTTGTGGATCGGCGAGCGGCGGTTGGTGTTGACCGGGCCGCGCTCGTCGACCGGCTCGCCGATCACGTTGAGGATGCGCCCCAATGTCTCGGGCCCGACCGGCATCATGATCGGGCCGCCGGTATCGACGACTTCGGCGCCGCGCACCAGCCCGTCGGTCGTGTCCATTGCGACCGTGCGGACGATGTTCTCGCCGAGGTGTTGGGCGACTTCGAGCACCACCGGCCGCCCGCCATTGTCGACTTGGAGCGCGGTCAGGATCGGCGGCAGCTCGCCCTCGAACCGCACATCGACGACCGCGCCAATGACCTGGGCGACTGTGCCGGAATTGCTTCTTGCCATGGTTTAACGTTCCTCGTTCTCTCCACCGTCATTGCGAGCGCAGCGAAGCAATCTCATCCCGCCGAGATTGCTTCGTCGCCTGCGGTTCCTCGCAATGACCCACATGTCAGATTACAGGGCCTCGGCGCCGGAGATGATCTCGATCAGCTCCTTGGTGATGACGGCCTGGCGCGTGCGGTTGTAGTTCATTGTCAGCCGGTCGATCATCTCGCCAGCGTTTCTCGTCGCGTTGTCCATCGCGGTCATCCGCGCGCCTTGCTCGCTCGCGGCGTTTTCGAGGAGCGCGGTATAGATCTGCACCGCGAGGTTGTTCGGTAAGAGTTCGGCGAGGATCTCCTCTTCCGACGGCTCGAATTCATAGACCGCGCCGGCCAGCGCCTCCGTTGCCGCTTCGGCCTCGGCCGTCGGCGGGGCGAACGGGATCAGCTGCTGCGCCGTGACGATCTGCGTCATCGCCGACCGGAAGCGGTTAAAGACGATCGTGCAGACGTCGAACCCGCCGTCGTCGAAGAGCCCCAGCAACCGTGCGGCGATATCACGCGCCTCGTCGAACGACACGCGGCGGCGGCCGATTTCGGTGAGGCTGTCATGGATCAGCCGCCCGTAGTCGCGGCGCAGGCTGTCGCGCCCCTTGCGGCCGATCGTCAGGATCTTGACCGTCTTGCCGGCATTGTCGAGATCGCGGATGCGACGCCGCGCCTCCCTGAGGATCGAGGCGTTGAAGCCGCCGGCAAGGCCGCGGTCGGAGGTCGCGACCACCAACAGATGCACGTCGTCCTTGCCGGTGCCGGCCAAGAGCGGCGGGGCGCCCGGCTGCCCGGCCATGCCGGCGGCGAGCGAGGCCAGCACCTGCCCCATGCGCTCGGCATAGGGCCGCGCCGCCTCGGCCTGCTCCTGGGCACGGCGCAGCCGAGAGGCGGCGACCATCTTCATCGCCGCCGTGATCTTCTGGGTCGAGCGGACGCTGCGGATGCGATTCCGCAGCTCTTTCAGGCTGGGCCTGGGTTAGTTCATACCCGATCGCAGCCCCGGCGGAAGCCGGGGCCCACTCGTCAGCCTACGAGTCGGTGGATCGGTGGGTCCCGGCTTTCGCCGGGAATGCGATATTTTCTTCATCGCATCACGCGAAGGTCCGGGCGAAGCCGTCGAAGAACTCGGTGAGCCCCTTTTCGGTCGGGTCCGAGATTTCGCGCTCGTCGCGGATCGCGTCGAGCAGCTCGGGCCGTTTGGCGCGCAACTCGCCGAGCATCAGCGATTCGAACCGGCCGACATCGTCGACGCCGATGCGGTCAAGATAGCCGCGGGTGCCGGCGAAGATCGCGACGACCTGCTCCTCGACCGGCACCGGCGAGAATTGCGGCTGCTTCAGGAGCTCGGTGAGGCGCGAGCCGCGCGCCAAGAGGCGCTGGGTCGCCGCGTCGAGATCGGAGGCGAATTGCGAGAAGGCGGCCATCTCGCGGTATTGCGCAAGTTCCAGTTTGATGCGGCCGGCGACCTGCTTCATCGCCTTGATCTGTGCCGCCGAGCCGACCCGGCTGACCGACAGCCCGACATTGATCGCTGGGCGGATGCCGCGATAGAACAACTCGGTTTCGAGAAAGATCTGCCCGTCGGTGATCGAGATCACATTGGTCGGGATATAGGCCGAAACGTCGCCCGCCTGCGTCTCGATGACCGGCAGTGCCGTCAAAGAGCCGGCGCCATGGTCGTCGTTCATCTTGGCGGCGCGCTCCAAGAGCCGCGAATGCAGATAGAACACATCGCCGGGATAGGCCTCGCGGCCGGGTGGGCGGCGCAGCAACAGCGACATCTGGCGGTAGGCTACCGCATGTTTCGACAGGTCGTCGTAGATGATCAGCGCGTGCATGCCGTTATCGCGGAAGAATTCGCCGATCGCGCAACCGGTATAGGGCGCCAGGAACTGTAACGGCGCCGGCTCGGAAGCCGTCGCGGCGACAACGATCGAGTAGTCGAGAGCGCCGTAATCCTGCAGCGTCTTGACGATTTGCGCAACGGTCGAGCGCTTCTGGCCGACGGCGACATAGACGCAGTAGAGCTTCTTCGCCTCGTCGGTGCCGGCGTTGACATCCTTCTGATTGAGTATGGTGTCAATCGCCAGCGCGGTCTTGCCGGTCTGCCGGTCGCCAATGATCAGCTCGCGCTGGCCGCGGCCGATCGGCACCAGCGAGTCGATCGCCTTCAGGCCGGTCTGCACCGGCTCGTGCACCGATTTGCGCGGCACGATGCCCGGCGCCTTGACCTCGACCCGGGTGCGGGTGACCTCGGTCAGCGGTCCGCGACCGTCGATCGGGTTGCCGAGCCCGTCGACCACCCGGCCGAGGAGGCCGCGCCCGACCGGCACGTCGACGATCGCGCCGGTGCGCTTCACCATGTCGCCTTCGCGGATGCCGCTGTCCTCGCCAAAGATCACGACGCCGACATTGTCGGTTTCGAGATTGAGGGCCATGCCCTTCATCCCGTTCGGAAACTCGACCATCTCGCCGGCCTGGACCTTGTCGAGGCCATAGACGCGGGCGATCCCGTCGCCGACCGAGAGGACCTGGCCGACCTCGGCGACATCGGCCTCGCTGCCGAAACCGGCGATCTGCTGCTTCAGGATCGCCGAAATTTCTGCCGCACGGATTTCCATCTCTACCCTTTCCATTTCGATGTCGCCCCCGCGAAAACGGGGGGCCCAGGGCAAGCGCCGATGCCTCCCGCCCTGGATTCCCGCTTTCGCGGGAACGACGGCATCAAATACCTAAGCCCGCATCGCGACTCGCAAGCGCTGCAATCGGCTCGCAATCGAGGCGTCGACGAGGCGCGAGCCGACCTTGACGATCATGCCGCCGAGGAGGGCGGGATCGACCCGGATATCGACGGCGACGCGCGCCCCGATCTCGCGCCGCAACTGCTCGGCCAGCGCTGCCTCGTGCGCCTCGGTCAGAGGCTGCGCAACGGTCACCTCGGCCGTAACCTCGCCGCGCCGCTCGGCGAGCCTCTGCAAATAGGCCTCGATCATCGCCGGCACGGCAAACAGGCGCCGGTTGCGCGCGACCACCCCGAGGAAGTCGCGGGTCAGGTCCGACAGGCCGGCGCGCGCGGCGAGCGCGGCCACCGCCTGGCCCTGCTCGTCGCGCGAGACGACCGGGCTGCGCAACAGGCGGGCGAGATCGCCGCTCGCCTGCACCATCGCCCGGAGCTCGCGCAAATCGCCGGCGACGGCATCGAGCGCGTGGCGCTCGTCCGCCAAGTCGAATAGCGCGGCCGCATAACGTTCTGCCAGGCCGGAGGTGCCTGTCGCTTCGGAAGCCAATGGAAAGCGGTCCCCAATCAGCGCGCCGGCGGGAGGACGGTCGCGACAACTCGTTGCGTTGGGTGATCTCGGCGCGATGACGCCCTCGAGACCGCCGGGCCCCGCGAGATCCGCCCGGTTCGTAACACAGATGGTTGCCCCGCGCAACCGCTGGCAATGGTTGGTAGAGATCCGTAATTCCAATGGTTTACACGAGCTCAGGCAGCCCTGCGAATGCGACGCCCAGATCGAGTGCCAGCTCGGCGGTTGCCGGTCGGCTGTGTTCCCAGCCCTGAACTAGGAGTCGGCCAGGGCCCGGACTCATCAGAGCGACGAGCCGCGTGTTCCGGTTGATGATCGGCGCACAGAACGAGGTACCGGCGCTGTCCGCGAGGATCGCGGTCATTTGCGCAAGGCGTTCCCGGCTCTGCCGGCCACGGCCTCGCCCGCGCAGCGGCAGCTCGACCCAATGATTGGCAGCAGCGGCCGGCATCTCGCGAACCACCGTGCCGCTCGGCGCCCGCTCGATCACGCAACCTGCCCCGGGCGTCGCCCCAGCCAAAACGAAAAAAGCCGGCAGGCAAAGCGGGGCTGCGCTCAGCAGGCGTTTCGCATCCTCATAGGTTGTGCAGGTCTCGCATACATGACGCAGTAAATGCGATGGCGGCAGAGCATTCGAGCGCCACAGTCTTGCTCGCCCGATCGCCCAGTCGATGGGCGGGGTCGCCCTCCATGACATCCTTGGCGGCTGATTGATTGCGACGGCAAATCGGCCAGGTGCAACGGCAGTAACGACGCCGACGTAGCCCGGCCATGTGATGTTTGCAAAATCGCCGGCGGGCCCGCGCTGCAGGGCGACGACAACACTGCGCCCGAGCCCGGCCAGCTGCCAGTCGAGAACTCGCAGCAAGCGGGCTCCACCCCACGGATCATCGCCGACGCCGCTCGTGCAGCTCCATTCATAGCTGGTGTTGAGCGCGTAGGCGCCGGATTTCCCCAGTAGGACGCTGATCTCGCGCAGTTCGCCAAGGTGAGGGTTACCGACCCGATCAAGCCAGCGCCGCGATGCGGCGTCCATCACGGCGAGCAAGGGCGGTGTGAAGGTACGCCGAGCATGGCGGAACAACTCGAGCATCCGGGGTTCGGCAGCGCGAGCCACCGCCAAAGGTCCGCCGCGCCGGGCATCGATGACCGGTATCGCCGGCAACGGGCTAGCGATCATTCGGTCACCTGTCCAAGCGCCGCGACAGCGGCAATCGCGGCCCGTGCAACATCGGGCGCCCGTGCCGACAGCGAACCACGCAAGCGACCGTAGATATGAAAGATCGCGGTTTGCAAAACGATGCCCATGATCGCAGCGGCCGCGGCAAGCGGGTCGACCGGCGCGATCTCGCCGGCCCGGACGGCATCCCCGACGGTTTCGGCGACCTCCTCGACCGGGGTTCGCTGTCCGGGGCGGACCTGCGGCAGCAGATTGTGTTGGGCAATCAGCATGAAGCGGAAGAGGGCCGGGTCCCTGTCGTAGAGCGAGCAGAAATGCGCCACCATCGCGCCGACCCGCGCGTCGAAGCCGGGCTGCCGGCCGCGGATCTCGGCCAGTTCGGCCCCGGTACGCAGATAGGCCGTCGAGAACAATGTCGCGGCGAGATCCTCCTTGCCGCGGTAATGCCGATAGAGCGCGCCCTGCGAGACGCCGGCCGCAGCAGCGATCTCGCCGATCGAGACGCCCTCGACCCCCTTCGCAGCGAACAGCGCGATCGCCGCCTTCTCGACCTTCGCCCTAACCCCAACCGACCGCACAACAAATTTACCTTGTGAGTGAACGTTCACTTATTATATGATCGCGTCGGCCTCAACGCAACTGCCGACGTGAGTCACAGTTGCCGCGCGTCTCGGGGCCGGAGGATGCCGTTATGGATTTCGACGAGTTTTTTCCGTGGGCGGTCTTGGTGATCGCCGCTTTCTTGCTGTCGCTGAAGGCGCAGCTCAATACCCGTCGGATCCGCACGCAACTTGTTGACATGAGCGAGCAGTTCGATCGGCTCGACCAGCGTGTCGGGCGGCTCGCGACACGGCTCGACGAGATCGCGCCGGGCGCCGATGAGGCTGTGGCCGAAGCCGAGCAGCCCGTGGTCCCCGAGCCGATCGAACCCCCTGAGCCGGTCAGCGCTCCCGCGCCGGTCGAGGGCGTCGCGGAACCGCCCGTCGCCCCGGAAGAACCGGTCGCGCCGCAACCCGCCGCTGCGCCGGGCAAGGGCTGGGAGCAGATCCTCGTCGAGCACTGGCTGGTCTGGCTCGGCGGCGCGGCGATGGCATTGGGCGGCGCCTTTCT
>DASYUS010000331.1:0-2909 GCA_036000945.1 Allostellaceae bacterium | reverse complement strand
GATTTCGGTGATGCCGGCGGCGGTCGCCAAGGCGGCGATGGATTCGGGCGTGGCCCGGCGCCGGATCAGCGACATGCCGGCCTACCGCCGCCAGCTCGCTTCGCGCCGCGATCCGACGGCGGCGGCGCTCCAACTCATCTTTGAGGCGGTGCGCGCCAACCCGCGGCGGGTCGTCTTCGCCGAAGGCGAGGAAGAGAAGGTCATCCGCGCCGCCATCAACTTCCGTGACGCCGGCTACGGGACGCCCGTGCTGATCGGGCGCGAAGAACGGATTGCCCAGACCATGGAGGCGATCGGCTTTGGCCGCAGCGTTGCCGGGCTCGAGATCCATAACGCCCGGTTGAGCAAGAGCAATCGAAGCTACAGCGATTTCCTCTACGGGCGTCTGCAGCGCCAGGGTTATCTGTGGCGCGACTGCCCGCGCATGATCAATCAGGACCGCAACGTCTTTGCCGCGGCCATGGTGGCCTGCGGCGACGCCGACGCCATGGTCACGGGCGTCACCCGAGGCTATTACGTGGCGCTTGACGAGATCCGCCGTGCCATCGATCCCGCCCCGGGCCAGCGTCTGATCGGCGTCTCGATCATGGTAACCAAGGACGGCACGGCGTTCGTCGCCGACACAACGGTGACCGAGCTCCCCACGCCGCGCGACATGGCAGAAACGGCGGTCATGGTCGCCGGCCTCGCCCGCCGGCTCGGCCACGAGCCTCGCGTCGCCATGCTGTCGTTCTCCACCTTCGGCAATCCGGTGCGCGAGCTGGCCTTGACGGTGCGCGAGGCGGCGGCAGAGCTCGACCGGATGAAGGCCGCCGGCCACGCCGGCATCGATTTTGAATACGATGGCGAAATGTCGGCCGAAATCGCCCTCGACCGGGAGCTGATGAAAGGCATGTATCCGTTCTGCCGGCTGTCGGATGCCGCCAACGTGCTGGTCATGCCCGGTCTGCACTCGGCCAATATCACCAGCCAGGTGATGGAGAAGCTCGGCGGCGGCACGGTCATCGGTCCCCTGCTCGTCGGCCTGGCCAAGCCGGCGCAAATCGTGACGCTCGGCGCCACGGTGGGCGATCTCGTCAATACCGCAGCGCTCGCTGCCTACGACGCAATTCCAGCGAAGCGCTAGCGTCGCGGAGACTCGGATTACTGCCCAGCTTGTCGGATGCGCCGCCGGTCGCGCGGTCGCGCAAGCTGCGCTGCGCGATAGCAAAAACCGCCGATTCCCGCTAAGAGCCGGGCATGGCTTTGTCCGGCCCGCCGGTCCACGTTCCCCTGCCGCGCCTCATCCGCGCAGCGTTCGCGTTCATTGGACCGCTGGCCGTCGCTTTCCTGGCTCTCGCCGGCTACGCAGCCCTTGATCCCGGCGCTGCCGCCGCGGCCTTTGTGGCCCTGTCAGTGCTGATCGTTTTCATCGTACAGCGGCATTTGACCGGCCTCGAAGCCGTGCGCCGCACGATCGACAACCTGGCGCGCGACGAACCGGCCAGCCCGGTCGACCGGCCGGAGCATGCGCTCGGCCTCGCCGAGGCGGTGGCAGCGCTTGACCGGCGCTGGACGAGGCATGGTGGCGCGCTGCGCGCCGCTTCGGCTGCCAACGAGGCCATTCTCGAGGCGATCCCGGAGCCTCTCATCCTGGTCGATCAGGCGCGGCGGGTGGTGCGGGCCAACGCCGCCGCCCGTGTCTTGTTCGGCGATTCGGTCGCCGGCCGGGACCTCGATGCCGTGCTGCGCTACCCCGATGTCCTCGAAGCGGCCGAGGAGTATCTGGCGGGTGCGCCGAGTGTGGCGATGGTCGATATCGCCTGGCCCGGTCCGCCCGAGCGCCATTTTGCCGTACGTCTGGCCCGCCTGCCGAACGCCGAAAAGGACCGGGATGAGCCGGCGATCCTGCTGGTGCTCCACGACGTCACCGCCCTGAAGCGGGCCGAGCGCATGCGCGCCGATTTCGTCGCCAATGTGAGCCACGAGCTGCGCACCCCTCTCTCAGCACTGCTCGGCTTTACCGAAACGCTGCAGGGCGCGGCCCGCGACGACGCGTCGGCCCGTGAGCGCTTTCTCGGCATCATGCACGAGCAGGCGCAACGCATGACCCGGCTGGTGCGTGACCTGCTCTCGCTATCGCGCATCGAGGAGCTCGAGCACACGCCGCTGACCGAGCGCGTCGATGTCGCCCGCGTGCTCGGCAGTGTCATCGACACGCTGGCGCTGCAGGCGAAGGCGAAGAACACGGCCATCGAGGTGGACACGGCGCCGGATATCGGTCCCGTGCTGGGCGACGGCGACCAGCTGGCGCAGGTGTTCCAGAACCTGATCGACAACGCCATCAAGTATGGCCGTGCCGGCGGCGCTGTGCGCATCGTCGGGCGCGTGACGGCCACGGCGCCGACCCGTATCGTCGCGGCCGGACGCAACCGCGGCACGCCGCCGGCCCGCTGGGTATCGGTGGCGATCGCCGATGACGGCGAGGGCATTCCCGCCGAGCATCTGCCGCGCCTGACCGAGCGCTTCTATCGCGTCGACGCCGCGCGTTCGCGCCAGCTGGGCGGTACCGGGCTCGGTCTCGCTATCGTCAAACACATTCTCAACCGCCATCGTGGCGGGGTCGCGATCAGCAGCGAGTCCGGACGCGGCTCGGTCTTTACCGTGTGGCTACCCGCCGCCGGGGCCTCAAAGCCTTGATATTGCTAGGCTGTGGGGGAAGGACTCCGCCGCCAGGGCGGAGCGTCATCAAACCGTCACACGTTAGTAGCATAAGTGCCTTTGACCAGACGCCCCGGACTCGGGGCGCACTGCATTAAGGGCTCTTTTTCCCCCGCTACGGAGTATGACGATGTTGAAAAAACTCCTGGCCGCGGCAGCGGTCGCGACCCTGATGGGATCGCCGGCGAACGCCCAGCAGATCGCGGGGG
>DASYUS010000330.1:0-6206 GCA_036000945.1 Allostellaceae bacterium | reverse complement strand
GTTGTCGCCCGGCGGCGTGCATTCGCACCAGGATCACATCGCGGCCCTGGTCAAGATCCTGTCGGCCGCGGGCGTCAAAGTCTGGGTGCACACATTCCTCGACGGGCGCGACACGCCGCCCAAGAGTGCCGAGGCCTATCTCGCGAAATTCACCGCCGACATCGCGGGGGCCGCCAACGCCGCCATCGCCACCGTCAGCGGGCGCTTCTATGCGATGGATCGCGACAAGCGCTGGGAGCGTGTCGAGCGCGCCTATCGCGCGCTGGTCGACGGCGACGGCGAGAGTGCGGCCAACGCGCGGGCCGCGGTGAGTGCGGCCTATCAGCGCGGCGAAACCGATGAGTTCGTGGTGCCGAGCGTGATCAGCGGCTACATGGGCATGAATGACGGCGACGGCCTGATCATGGGGAATTTCCGCGCCGATCGCGCGCGTGAGATTCTCGACGCGCTGGTCGAGCCCAGCTTCGACGGCTTCGCGCGCAAGCGCGTCGTGCGCTTCGCGTCGGCGGCTGGCATGACCGAGTATTCGGACAAGCTCAACAATTTCCTGATCACACTGTTCCCCGCGGCGACGCTGCGCAACGTGATGGGCGAGCTGGTGGCGCAAGCCGGCCTCAAGCAGCTGCGCATCGCCGAGACCGAGAAATACGCGCACGTGACGTTCTTCTTCAACGGCGGCGTCGAAACGGAATTTCCGGGCGAGTCACGCATCATGGTACCGTCGCCAAAGATCGCGACCTACGATCTGAAGCCGGAAATGTCGGCCTACGAACTCACCGACAAGCTGGTCGGCGCGATCGAGTCCGGCAGCTACGATTTCATCGTCGTCAACTACGCCAACACCGACATGGTCGGGCATACCGGCGATTTCGCGGCGGCCAAGCGCGCGGTCGAGGCGGTCGACACCTGCATGGGACGGCTGGCCGATGCCGTCGTGCAGGCCGGCGGCGCCCTGATCATCACCGCCGACCACGGCAATGCCGAGATGATGGCCGATCCCGCGACCGGCCAGCCGCACACCGCGCACACCACCAACCCGGTGCCGGTGATGCTGGTGGGCGGCGGCGTGCCCGGGCGCAATGCGCCCTTGAAGCTGCGCGACGGCAAGCTCGCCGACGTGGCGCCCACACTCCTGGAGCTGATCGGCCTCGAGCAGCCACGCGAGATGACCGGTCAGACGCTGCTGGTGACCCCCGACAGCAGCGATGCGGGCCACGCGAGAACCCGTGCGTCGGCCTGACGCGCTCATCCTCGCACTCGCGGGTGCGATCGTCGCGGCCGCGCCGTCCTCCCATGCGGCCGATCCCGCCGCGCAGCAGCGCCTGCAAGAGATCGAACGCACCCTCGACGCAACGCGCGAGGCGCAAAAGCGCTTAGCGGCCGAAGCCGAAGCCGCGGCGCGCGAGTTGACCGCGCTGCGCCCCAAAGCGATCGCCACCGCGGCGGCCGCGCAAGACGCCGAGGAGCGGGTGACGCAGGCGGAAACCCGGCTTGCGGCGCTGCAAGCCGAGACGGAGACCAAATCGGCGGCGCTCGAGCAGCGGCGGACCACGATCAGCGCGCTCTTGGGTGCACTACAGCGCCTGGCCCGCCAGCCGCCCGAAGCGCTGATCGTGCTCGACGCGGCACCGGTCGACACGATCCGTACCGCCAAGCTGATGGCCGCCGCCGTTCCGGCGCTGGACAGCCAGGCCGCGGCGCTGGCGCGCGACCTCGGCGAGCTGCAAGCCTTGCGCGACCGGCGCGAGCGTGAGCGCGAGGCGATCGCGCTGGCCGCCATGAACCTGGCCGACGAGCGCGAAGCTCTCAAGGAATTGATCGAACGGCGCGCCGCCCTGCAGATGGACAACGAATCCCTGCTGCAGGCGACCAACGCCCGCCTGCATCGCCTGTCGCAGGAGGCGCGCGACCTACGCGACCTGATGCAGCGGCTGGCCAAGGAGCAGGCCACGCGCGAGCTGGTGGAGCGTCAGCAGGCGGCCGCGGCGGCGGCTGCCGCAGCGGCGGCGCAGCCGGCACCGTCCGCCAATGACCGCCAGATCGCGTCCCTGCCGCCGCCGGCCAGCGCCAAGCGCTTCGCCGACGCCCAGGGCCATGTCACCCCGCCGGTGCGCGGCCAGGTCACTCTGTCATTCGGACAGCCGGGCGAGGCGGGGCAGCCGCATCGCGGCCTGACCTACGAAACCCGCCCCGACGCACAAATTGTCGCCCCATTCGACGGTCATGTTGCCTATGCCGGACAATTCCGCGGCTACGGGCTTATCTTGATCATCGATCACGGCGAAGGATATCATACGCTGTTGGCGGGTTTGGGCCGGATCGATGCCGTCGCCGGCCAATGGGTGGCGGCGGGAGAACCGGTTGGGGCGGCGGGCACGCCGGAGTCGGGGAACCCGAGTATTTATGTGGAATTTCGACGCAACGGCCAACCGATCAACCCGCTGCCATGGCTGGCAGCACGTAACGAGAAGGTAAGCGGATGAAACTCAACCGGATCGCGGCTCTCGCCGCTGTCGTGTGGCTGCTTGCTGGCGCCCCCGCCTCACCGCAACAAAGCAACACGTCGGAGACCTACCGACAACTCAATCTCTTCGGCGAGGTCTTCGAGCGCGTGCGCTCCGACTACGTCGACGACGTCGCCGACCGCAAGCTGGTCGAGGACGCGATCAACGGCATGCTCTCCGCCCTCGATCCGCATTCCAGCTACATGAATGCACGCAGCTACCGCGACATGCAGGTGCAGAGCCGCGGCGAGTTCGGCGGCCTGGGCATCGAGGTCACGATGGAGAACGGCCTGGTCAAGGTCGTGTCGCCCATCGACGACACCCCCGCGGCGCGCGCCGGCATGAAGCCCAATGACGTCATCACGCATCTGGACGGCGAGCAGGTGCTCGGCCTGACGCTGCAAGAGGCGGTGGAGCGGATGCGCGGACCCGTCAACAGCCAGATCAAGCTGATGGTCCGGCGCGGCACGCAAGAGCCCTTCGAAGTCACGCTGACGCGCGCGCGCATCACCATCCAGTCGGTCAAGTACCGCCTGGAAGGCGATATCGGCTATGTGCGCATCACTTCATTCTCCGAACAGAGCGACGTGGGCCTGCGCAACGCGGTCCAGAAAATGCGCGAGCAGCAGCCCAACATGAAGGGCTTCGTGCTCGACCTGCGCAACAATCCGGGCGGCTTGCTCGATCAGGCCGTGTCGATCTCCGACGCGTTCCTGGACAAGGGCGAGATCGTCTCGACGCGCGGGCGCAAGAAGGACGACGCGCATCGCTACCAGGCGAAGCCGGGCGACCTCATCAGCGGCCTGCCGATGGTGGTGCTGATCAACGGCGGCTCGGCCTCGGCCTCCGAGATCGTCGCCGGCGCCTTGCAGGATCACCGCCGGGCATTGCTGCTGGGCACGCGCTCGTTCGGCAAGGGCTCGGTGCAGACGATCATCCCGCTGGGCGGCCAGGGGGCCATCCGGCTGACACCGGCGCTCTACTACACGCCGTCGGGCCGCTCGATCCAGGCGCAGGGCATCGACCCCGACATCGTCATCGAGCAGAGCCGGGTCGAGAAGCTCGACCAGCCGAAGGGCCGGCGCGAGGCCGATCTGCGCGGCAATATCCGCAACCCGCAGGCGCCGCCGACGCCGGGCCAGCCGGCGCCCGCGCCGCAGGCCACGCCACCCGCCCCGGCGGATGGCGATGATACGTCCGTCGGTGCGGAAGGGGCGCAAGACTACCAGCTCGCCCGGGCGCTCGATCTGCTGCGCGGCCTTGCGTTCTTCGGTCGCGCGACAAACTAGGGGTCGGGATGACATCCGCACCCGCGGCAATCGACTAGAGCGGCGGCGGCTGGAATGGCACCAACAGCGTCCAAACGCGACGCCCAGCCGCGCCGCCGGCACGGTCTGGGTGCGCTGGGCTATGCCTGGCTGATCCTGATCACGGCGGTGGTCGGGCTCGCCGGTTGGGCGCAATTCTTCCGCGACGAAACCGAACCGACGCAGTTCGTGGCGCAGATCGACCTGCCGCCGGTGGCGTCGCTGCCGGTACCGGTGCCGGCCCCGGCCGTTGAAGCCCCGCTACCGGTGCCGCCGCCCATTGTCGAGGCGCCGGCGCCGGTGCCCGCCCCCCCGCCGCTGGCCGTGGTGGAAAAGCCCGTCGAGTCGCCGCCGGCCCCCGCGCCGGAGCCCAAGCCGGCCGAGGTGAAGCCGGCGGAACCGCCGCCGCCCGTCGTTCAAGCCCCCACACCTGAAGAGCCCAAGGCGCCCGCCATCGCCCTGGCGCCAGCGCCGCTGCCGCCGCCCGCCCTAGTGCCGGAACGGCCGATTGTGACACCCGGCCCGCCCGGTCCCGCACCCGCACCCCAGGCAGCCCCCGAGCCGACGCCGCCGCCCGCCCCGGCACCCCAGGCGGCCAAGCCGGCGCCGTCCAAGCCCGCCGCGCCGCCCAGCCAAACCGGCCAGTCGCCCGCCCCCGGCCAACAGGCTGCCGCCGTCCGCCCGCCCGCGCCGACGCGCGATGCCGGCCAACCGCCCTGGATCCGCTACGCGCTGCCGTTCGATGCCAATGATCGCCGGCCACGCATTGCTATCGTGATCAGCGAACTGGGCCTGTCCAGTGCCGCCACTGATGTCGCGATCCAGCAGATGCCCAGCCAGGTGACGCTGGCGTTCAGCCCCTATGCTGAAAATCTGGCGCAGTGGATCAACCTCGCCCGCGCCGCCGGGCACGAGGTGCTGATCAACCTGCCGATGGAGCCGCTCAACTTCCCGGCCAACGATCCCGGCCCGCAGACGCTGCTGACCAGCCTATCGGAACAGCAGAATTTGGAGCGGCTGAGCTGGGCCCTGAACCGGGTCACCGGCTATGTCGGCGTCAGCAACCACATGGGCTCGCGCTTCACCGCCGTGCCCGAGGCGTTGAAGCCGGTGCTGCAGGCGATCAACACGCGCGGCCTGATGTTCCTCGACACCCGCCAGACGCCGCGCAGCGTCGCCATCAAGCTGGCCGCCGAGATCGGCCTGCCACGCGCCTTCAACAACCGCTCGCTCGACCAGGAAGCCTCGCGCGTCGCCATTGACGCGCGGCTGGGCGAGATCGAGAAGCTCGCACGCGAAAACGGGGCCGCCGTCGCCGTCGGCTCGCCCTACCCCGTGACGTTCGAGCGCGTGCTCGGCTGGCTCCCCTCGCTCGAGGCCAAGGGAATTGCGCTCGCCCCCATCAGCGCCGTGGCGAACCGGCAAGGGGACCGCTAAAACAGGCCATGCTTCGCGATGTCTCCACGCCGGACCGGGCGCGCTCCCTCGGCGCCTACCGGCCCGGCGTCGGCCTGATGATGTTCAGCCGCTCCGGTCTCGTCTTTGTCGCCCAACGCCTCGATTCCGAGGAGGCGTGGCAGATGCCGCAGGGCGGCATCGATCCGGGCGAAGATCCGCACACAGCCGCGCTGCGTGAGCTCGAAGAAGAGATCGGCACGCGGCGCGTGACGATCCTGGCCGAAAGCAAAGACTGGTACGCCTACGACCTGCCGGCCAAGCTGCGCCGCAAGCTCTGGGGCGGGCGATTTCGCGGTCAGCGCCAGAAATGGTTCGCGCTGCGCTTCGAGGGCGCGGACCGCGATATCAATATCGCGACCAAGCACCCCGAGTTCAGCGCCTGGAAATGGGCGAAGGTGGCCGAGTTGCCCGACCTGATCGTGCCCTTCAAGCGCGACCTCTATGTCGCCCTGGTCGCCGAATTCGGGCACCTGGCCCAATCGTCGTGAGCACCTAATGGGGCAAGTCTCGCTCGCCGCGATCGAAAAGCGGTTCGGCCCAAACCCGGCCGTGGACGGGGTCAGCCTCACCATCGCCGATGGCGAGTTCGTTGCCATCTTGGGGCCGTCGGGCTGCGGCAAGACCACGCTCCTGCGGCTCATTGCGGGATTCGAACATGCGGATGGCGGGCGCATCACGCTCGCCGGCCGCGAGGTCTCGGCGCCCGGCCGTCATGTCGCGCCGGAGGACCGGCGCGTCGGCATCGTCTTCCAATCCTACGCGCTGTGGCCGCACCTTGATGTGGCGGGAAACGTCGGTTACGCGCTCGACGTCGCCGGCATCAAGGGCCAGGCGCAGGCGACGCGGGTCGGCAGCGCGCTCGCGACGGTCGGCCTCGAGGGCTATGAAAAACGCCGTCCGGCGGAGCTCAGCGGCGGGCAGCGCCAGCGCGTGGCGC
>DASYUS010000329.1:0-7619 GCA_036000945.1 Allostellaceae bacterium | reverse complement strand
CAGCATGCCAAAGGCGATTGCCCTGCCCCTCACCCCAACCCTCTCCCGCGATGGGGGAGAGGGGGATTGCTCATGGGTCGCCGCCGACCCCGAGCTGCTGCCATTCCGCGACGCGAGCTTCGACCTGATCGTCAGCAATCTCGTCCTGCATTGGGCCGCCGACCTGCCGGGCGCGTTGGTGCAGCTGCGCCGGGCCCTCAAGCCCGACGGGCTGCTTCTGGCCGCGCTGTTCGGCGGCAGCACCCTCGCTGAGCTGCGCACCGCGCTGTTCGAGGCCGAGCTTGCCGAGGAGGGCGGGGTCAGCCCGCGCGTCTCGCCGTCGATCGAGCTGGGCGACGCCGCGGCGCTCCTGCAGCGCGCCGGTTTTGCGCTGCCGGTCGCCGACAGCGAAACGATCACCGTCACCTATCCCGATCTGTTGGCGCTGATGCGCGATCTGCGCGGCATGGGCGAGACCAACGCGCTGGCCGCCCGGCGTCGCAGCTTCTTGCGCCGCGCCACCCTGGCGCGTGCCGCGCTGATCTATGCCGAGCGGTTCGGCGCCGATGGGAGGCGCATCCCGGCGACATTCGAGATCCTCTTTTTGTGCGGCTGGGCGCCGCATCCGAGCCAACCGCAGCCGCTCCGCCGGGGCAGCGCGACCACCCGACTTGCGGACGCGTTGAAGCCGCGGAGCTGATCGCGCCCTTGTCCGGGGTCGTTCGCTCGGCCATCATGGCCGGACAGAGTGTCGCAGCCGCGCGACAAGAGGGAAGGGAGGCGCGCCGTGCCCACCTACGTCATGCTCGCGAACTGGACCGACCAGGGCGCCCGCCAGGTCAAGGATTCGCCGAAACGCGTGGATGCGGCGAAGAAGGCGCTCGTCGAAATGGGCGGCGAGTTCAAGTCGCTCTACATGACGATGGGCGACTACGATCTGATCGTCGTCTACGAGGCGCCGGACGATGCGGTGGCGGCGCGCTTCACCCTGCTGCTGGCGCAGATGGGAGCGGTACGGACACGAACCTTGAAGGCGTTTCCCGAGGCCGCGTATCGCGAGATCATGAACTCCCTGAAGTGACGAGGGGCCCCCACCAATAGCCCCTTTCGGGGTGCGACATTCTGTCCTATCTTCTGAGGCCTGATTTGCGGCTGTCGGGCGCCGCCTTCGGCGAGCGGCCGCACCCATGCTCGGGAGGTTGGCATGAACGTCGAGACGATCCTGCGCAACAAGGGCAATTGGGTCGCGACGATCCGGCCGGATGCGACGGTGGCCGATGCGGTCGAGGTTCTGATCAAGGAGCGCATCGGCGCGATCGTCGTCAGCGAGGACGGCAAGGCCGTCGACGGCATCCTGTCGGAGCGCGACATCGTCATCGCGCTCGCCGCCTACGGCGAAGGGCTGCTGAAGCACCCGGTCGATGACATCATGACCCACACGGTCGTCACCTGCGATCCGAGCGACACGGTCGGCCAGCTGATGGAAGAGATGACCAACCGCCGGATCCGCCACTTCCCGGTCGTCGTCCGCGGCCGGCTCGTCGGCATCGTCAGCATCGGCGACTTGGTCAAGAGCCGGCTCGACGAGGTCGAGTTCGAGGCGAATTCGCTGCGCTCTTTCATCGCCGGCACTTGAGGCGTAGAGCGGCGCTCAGCCCCTTTCGCTCCCGGCGAAATAGAGCTTCGGGTCGGCGGCGCGGACACGGGCTTCGGGAAGGCCCAGCTCGCGGCGCACGATGTTGGTGCCTTCGACCAGCGCGACGCATTTGTAATAGGCGATGCGGCGCGACAATCCCTCGCGCCCGAAGCCGCAATCGGTGGTGACGACGAGGCGCTCGGGCGGGATGTATTCCAAAGCCTTGCGAATGAGGTCGGCGACCTTCTCGGGCCGTTCGACATTGGTGTTGGTGTGGCTGACGACGCCGATGGCGATCTTCTTGTCGGTCTTGATTTTGGCGAAAAGCGGCAGGTCCTTGCCGCCGCTCGACGCGCATTCGAAAGTGATGACGTCGCATTTCAGCTGCAAGAGGTGCGGCAGCGCGCGTTCATAGCTCGGCAGCGGGTCGTAGACGCATTGCTGGTTCGGGTTCCCCCAGCAGGTGTGCACCCAGATTTCGGCTTCGACGCCGGCGAGCTGGCGGTTGAACGCCTCGGTCTGCCATTCGAGTTCGGCGTCGGTGATGTTGTGCTGCGTCGCCGTCAGCCCGTGATGGCGCGGCTCCTCGACCTGGATCACCGGGCAGCCCGCGGCCGCCAGTTCCTTGAACTCGGCGTTCATGATGTCGCAGAGATCGAGGATCAGCGCCCTGTCGTCGTGATAATGCTCGTCCCACAGCATCGAGCCGAGCGCCGGGGCGCAGATCGCGCCGAATTTGACCGGCTTGTCGGTGAGACGCTGCGCCACCTGCCAGATCGCAGTGTATTCGAGAGGGCCGCGGCCCAGCTTCTCGGTGACGACGCCGGGCTGGTAGGCCTCCTGCACCTCCCACAGGATCTTGCCCGGACGGATGTCGTGGCGCTGCATCCAACCGCGCGACAGGCTGCGGTGGCCGGTGACGCCGGTCAGCCGCTCGATCGGATAGAAAAACCACGACTTGCCGCCGACCGCGAGGTCAAAGCGGCTGTCGCCGTCGGTGACGATGTCGAGCCCGGCGGCCTCCTGCGCGTTGATCACCGCAGCGACGGCGTCGAGGTACTGCTCGCGGAACAAGGAGTCCCCCATCATCGTCTTGAACGAGCGGCCCTCCAGGCTCGCATCGAACCACAGCGGCCGCGGGTAGGAGCCGGTGATTGCGGTTGGCAGGATCATGTCCTTCGTCGTGGTCAGCATGGCGGCACCCCTCATCCCGGCCTCTCGGCATCCAACCATAGCAGCGGTCCGAACCGTGGATCAATTGACAAGAAGCGATTGCCTGGTCACTTTCGAGGGTAGATGACACCAAAGAAAGGACTTGTCATGCGCGTGCGGGTCAATCAGCAGGGCCGCATCGTCATCCCGGCCGAATGCCGTGCTGCGGCCGGCATCAAGCCCGGAGACGATCTGATCGTCGAGGCGGTGGGCGACGGCGAATTGCGGCTGCGGACCCGTGCGCAGGCCCTCCGGGCCGCCCAGCAGATCGTCGCTCGTTACGGCTCCGGCCGCGATCTGGTCGCCGAACTGATTGCCGAGCGGCGGGAAGAGGCGGCTCGTGAGTGATGACGAGATCGTCGCGGATGCGTCCGCCGTTCTCGCGGCGCTGAAAAACGAGCCTTTCAATACGTTCGATCCGGAGCGGATCGTCGAAGCATCGATCAGCTCCGTCAACCTTTGCGAAGTCCTGACCAAACTCATCGATGATGGGCTGACTGCGCGGCAAGCGGATGCCGCCGTCGCGACGCTCGAATTGCGCATCTATGCCTTCGCCGCCCAGGAGGCGGCCGCCGCCGCGCAGTTGCGGCCCTCGACGCGCGCGTCTGGCCTATCGCTCGGCGACCGGGCATGCCTGGCGTTGGCGAGGACGTTGGACTGTACCGTGGTGACGGCGGACTGCGCCTGGGCCGGCCTCGATATCGGCGTTAACGTCGTCCTGATCCGGTGAGGCCGGCGGAGGCGCAACAATGGCGGATTTGGCGGCGAAGATCGCGGTCGTCGCCGGCCCACCGGTAGAGGGATGTTCTATCGGCCGTGACCATGGTCTCGGGTTAGCCTGGTGGTCCAAGTCGCGGTTTGGACGAGCCCGATGTCGCTGCCGGCTCCTGGGCGAGCTGTTGCCGCAGGACGGCGATTAGGGATGACGCATTGCCGCCGTTGCGCTGGATGATGTTGGCGAATGCGTTGCGCTGCGTCATTTTCATGCTGACGCCGTCGACGTCGACGTCGGTGATCAGAAAATGCCCGTCTCGGTCGATCACATGCCAGTTGAGCTCGACCGGTTGGCCCGATTTGCGGATCACCTGGCTGGCGACGATCGTGTCGTCGCCGGTGGACCGGCTGCCGGTAACCCGGAACGGCTCGCCGGCATATTCAGCCAGGCGCGTGGTGTAGGACTGCACGAGGAATTCGCGGAACAGCGTGTAAAATTCCTCCTGTTCCTGCGGCGCGAGGTTGTGTCCCTGCGGCCCAAGCACAAAACGGGCGAGCTGCGGAAGGTCGAAATCGTTCTGAAACAGTTGACGGAAGCGGGCGGCCCGTTGCGCGGCCGGCACCTGCGGGCCAAGCACCTGGATCGCCTGCGTCCCCAGATCGGCGATAAAAGCGCCGGCGTCTTGCGGGGCTTGCGCGGCCATGCTGCTGCGCGGCGCCGCCGCCAGGCTGGCGGCTAACAGCAGCGCCGCGCCGAGCGCACGCGGAGCACCGTGGGCGATGACGTGCATCATTCGGGACCTCCTGAAATTGTTCGCTCCTGCCGGGTGAACGCTCCCGGGCGTCGCCTGTCCCCGACCCCACCCGCCGGCTCGCCCCGCGAGCCGCCATGACACCAGATTGGCGTTCTGATTGCGGGGAGCGTGGCGACGCAGCAATCTCGTCCGAGATGAACAATCTCACTCGGCAAAGGTGAAGCATGGCCTGGGACATCCTGATCCGCGGCGGCACAGTGATCGACGGCAGCGGCCGGCCGGGGGAGGCTGCCGACATCGCGATCGCCAACGGCGGCATCGCCCGCATCGGCCGCGCCCTCTCGGGCCAAGCGGCGCGGACCATCGATGCCGCGGGGCTGGCGGTAACCCCCGGCTTTATCGACATCAAGACGCATTCCGATTTCACCCTGCCGATCAACCCCAAGGCCGAGAGCAAGGTGCGCCAGGGGGTGACGACCGAAATCATCGGCCATTGCGGCTACTCGGTGGCGCCATGCCTGCCCGGCAAGACGCAGATGCTGGCCGACTACCTCTCGGGCGGGGCGCCCTGGCTGCCGTTCCGCGAGACGAGCTTTCCCGATTACCTCGACAGCTTTCCCAAGGTTGCGGTCAATGCCGGCATGCTGGTCGGCCACAATACGCTGCGGCTGATGGCGATGGGGCTGGAAGACCGTGCGCCGACCCCGGCCGAACTCGACCAGATGCTGGCGCTGCTCGACGAGGGGCTCGGCGCCGGCGCGCTCGGCCTCTCGACCGGCCTCTTCACGCCGCCCGGCAGCTTCGCCGAGATGCCCGAGATCATGGCGCTGTGCGCAGTCGTGGCGCGCCACCGGGCCCTCTATTTCACCCATATCCGCGACGAGGCGAACAAGGTGATGGACGCGGTCGACGAGGCGATCGCCGTCGCCCGCGCCTATCCGATCCATGTCGAGATCGTCCATTTGAAATGCTCCGGCGTCGACAACTGGGGCAAGGCCGGCGAGATCCTCGCGCGCATCGCCAAGGCGCGCGCCGAGGGCTGCGACATCGATTGCGACGCCTACCCTTACGCTGCCGGGGCCAACCCGCTGAAAAACCTGCTGCCGCCGTGGGTGCAGGTCGGCGGCAACGAGGCGATGCTGGCGCGCCTCGCGCTGCCTGAGACCCGCGCCCGCATCGAGGCCGAGATCGCCGACGATGGGCTCAACAATTGGGGCCGCATCCCCTCCTGGGAGGCGGTGCAGGTGTCGATCTCGCCAAACGCGCCGCAAAACGCCGGCCGGACGATCGCCGCGCTTGCAGCCGAGCGCGGCATCGAT
Organism: Allostellaceae bacterium; assembly: GCA_036000945.1. Lineage (GTDB taxonomy): Bacteria > Pseudomonadota > Alphaproteobacteria > ATCC43930 > CGMCC-115725 > DATARH01. The sequence goes on along the minus strand of DASYUS010000329.1, from coordinate 2,004 downwards.
CCGATCGACCTCGTCTGCGACCATCTGATTGCGGACAACGGTGCGACCCGGGTGCTGATCACGTCGATTTCGGAAGACGACATCCGCACGATCGTGCGCTCGCCGACGGCGCTGGTGGGGTCCGACGGCAATTGCGTCGCCGATTACGGCATCACCAGCCAGGGCATGCCGCACCCGCGTTTCTACGGCACGTTCCCGCGCATTATCGGCCATTATGTGCACGACGAGGCCCTGCTGCCGCTGGAGCAGGCGGTCCACAAGATGACCGGCGCGACGGCAGCGGCGCTGAAGCTGCGCGACCGCGGCCTTCTCGCCGAGGGCTATCGCGCCGATGTCGCGATCTTTGACCCGGCCGATTTCCGCGACCGGGCGACCTATGCCGAGCCGCATCGTTATCCGACCGGAGCGCGCACCACAGTCATCGTCAATGGGGTGGTCGTCGTCGACCACGCGGTCCACACCGGGGCGTTGCCCGGCATGGTGCTGCGCCGCGCCGCGGACGGCGGGGTCCGCTAACGAAGGCTACGATGGTGACGACCTAGCGCGGCGGCGGGGCGGCGGCGGCGACCGGCAGGGTGGTGCGCGCCGCGTCGACCGCGCCGAGCTGCTTCTGGACCAGATCGCCCGGCTCGAGGATTGTCTGCGTGGCGCCGGACCGCGCAGTGAAGCTGACCGCGAGCCCCTGCGAGCTTCCCCGCAGTAGCGCCTCGGGCAACTCGGCGGCGAATTCCTCGGCGTAGGAGCAGCCGTTCTCGCAGATGATCTCGTTCTTGCTGATCGGGATGAAGCGCAGCTTGTTGCCGTCCTTGTCGCGCGCCGCCTCCCAGTTGCGCTCGGTCCCGGAATAGCTGTCTTCGACATAGAGCTGGTGCGCCCGCTCGCCCGTCTTCGTGTCGAGCCAGCTGCGCAGCGCATAGAAATTGGTGCCGGGGACGCCGAGGAACGGCTCGGCATGCTGCCGCCGCGGGCCGACAAAGGCGATGAACCGGCCGTCGGCGCCGGTCGAGCTGCCCACCTCGGCCGTCGATGGCGGAATCGGTGGTGGCAGGTTTGCTATGGTGCCGCAGCCCGCGAGCGCCAGCGACAGCCACGCCGCGGCGAGAAGGGTGTGCTGGATCTTCATTTTCTAGCGCCCCAGCGTCGCATCGTTGTCTTCGCCGAGCGCCGGCGCGGCCTTGGCGAACGGCGGACGAAGGCCGTCGAACGAGAGCGGCAGGCCGACGAGCCCGAGTTCGCTACCCGGCCGACGCTGGATGATGCCGAGCGCCCGCGTCTGCTCATCGGCGACAACCTGGTCGAGCGTGTTGAGCGGCCCGTTCGGGATGCCGGCGCCTTCGAGGAGGCCAGCCCAATGCGCGGCCGGCTTCGTCGCGAAAATCTCGGCGAGGATCGGCACCAGCTCGGCGCGATGCACAACCCGGTCCTTGTTGCCGCGAAAACGCGGATCCTCGGCGAGCTCTGGCCGATCGAGCACCGCACACAGGCGGCGGAACAGATTGTCGTTGCCGGCCGCCACCATCATGTTGCCGTCGGCGGCGGCAAAGGCCTGATAGGGCGCGATCATGTCGACCCCCGAGCCGTGCCGCGCCGGGATCTTGCCGTCGGCGAGAAAGCCCGCGAGGTAGATGCTCATCCAGGCGAGCCCCGTCTCGTAGAGCGAGGTGTCGACGATGCCGCCCTTGCCGGTGAGGTGGCGCTCCTGCAGCGCGGCGAGGATGCCGATCACCGACCACATCCCGGCGCCCATATCGATGATCGAGGCCGGAACCCGCACCGGCGGGCGGCCATCCTCGCCGAGGAGGCTCATCAGCCCGCTATAGGCCTGCATCATCGGGTCGTAGCCGGGCTTGTCGCGCAACGGCCCGACAGCACCGAACGCGCCGAGATTGCAGCAGACGAGGCTGGGCTTGGCGGCGACCAGCTCGGCCGCGCCGAGGCCGTAGCGGTCGAGCGCGCCCGCCTTCAGATTGTGGATCACCACATCGGCGCGTTCGAGGATCAGCG
>DASYUS010000328.1:0-11253 GCA_036000945.1 Allostellaceae bacterium | reverse complement strand
AGATGCAGCGCGAGGGCACCTTTCGCGAGATGAAGCGGCGGCGGGCCTACGAGAAGCCGTCCGAGCGCCGCGCCCGCGAGCAGGCCGAGGCGGTGCGCCGGCACCGCAAGATGATGCGCAAGCGGATGGAGCGCGAAGGCTACTGAGGCCCTACTCCGGCGGGTGTTTCTCGTCGTCGGACATCGGTGGTGCATCCTCCGACTGGCGCAGCTCGGCGCGCTCTTGCCGCGACCTGAGCTTCTCATCCTTTTTGGCCTTTTTGGCGCGGTCGCGCTCGGCCCGGTCAAAACGGTAATTGGGTCGTCGCATCCACTGCTCCCGATCTGTCGTGGCGGTGCCTGAAGGCAGTAGGATGGTCCGGTCCAGCGATCATTCAAGGCGTTTTCCGTCGGCCGCCCGCGATTGCCGCGCCAAGCCGAGCTGACCCCGCACTCCTGCTGGTCGAAACCAGCAATTCCAGCGCGCCGCGTTGTTGGATTGCGATCTGGCCCCGGTCTGGGCTATTCAGCGATCGCCCGCACCCGGAGGATCTCCTCGGGAATCTCCCAGAAGGACCCAGAAGGATTAAAGCATGGCACAGGCTGGGCCGCTTTCCGGCATCACGATCATTGATCTGTCGCGCATTCTCGCCGGACCGTATTGCACGCTGCTCTTGGCCGAGTTGGGCGCACGGGTGATCAAGGTCGAAGCGCCGAAGACTGGCGACGACGCCCGCCAATACGGCCCGTTCAAGGGCGGCAAGTCGACCTATTTCGCCAGCGTCAACCGCGGCAAGGAATCGATCGTCCTCGATTTGAAGACGCCGGCCGACCGCGACATCTTCGAGCGCCTCCTGGACCGCGGCGACGCACTGGTCGAGAACTTCCGGCCGGGCACGATGGAAAAGCTCGGTTACGGCTGGGACAGCCTGCACGCCCGCTATCCGCGACTGATCTACGCTGCCGCCTCGGGCTTCGGCCATACCGGCCCCTATTCGCATTACCCGTCCTACGACATGGTCGTGCAGGGTTTGGGCGGTATCATGAGCATCACCGGCACGCCGGGCGGCGAGCTGGTCCGGGTCGGCACCTCGGTCGGCGACCTCGCCGGTGGGCTCTATACCGCGATCGCGCTCAACGCCGCCCTGCTGCACCGCGAGCGCACCGGCGAATCCACCAAGGTCGATGTTGCCCTCTTCGACTGCCAGCTGGCGCTCCTCGAAAACGCCGTGATGCGTTACACAACGACCGGCGAGATCCCCGGCCCGCTCGGCGCCCGCCACCCGTCGATCACCCCGTTCGAGGCGTTTCCGACAAAGGACGGCAACATCATCATCGCCGCCGGCAATGACGGCCTCTTCGTCAAGCTGGCGCAGGCGCTGGAGCGGGCCGATCTCGCCGAAAACCCGCTGTTCAAGACCAATGCGCTGAGGAACCAGCACCAGGAGGCGCTGAAGGCCGAGATCGACGGCGTGCTGCGTAAGGGCACCACCGACCACTGGATCGCCGTCCTGGAAAAGGCGGGGATCCCCTGCGGCCCGGTCAACAACGTCGCGCAGGCGCTGGCCCACCCGCAGACGGAAGCGCGCAACATGCTGGTCGAGGTCGACGACCCGGTGACCGGAGCCTTGCAGCTCGCCGGCAACCCGATGAAATTCTCCGCCTTCGCCGACCCGCCGACGCGCGAGGCCTCCCCCGACCTCGACGCCGACCGCGCGAAGATCCTGCGCGAGCTGGGGGTGGCCTAGAAAAAGCAAAACCCTTGCATGTCATCCCGGCGAAGGCCGGGACCCATGGTTCAACCGACCCGCGTAACGATGCATGGGTCCCGGCCTTCGCCGGGATGACGAAATGCTAATTTTTCGGCGTATTCTGTTCGGCACCCTTGCGGTGCTCATCATCGGCCTCGGCGGTCTCTATCTCTATCTCCGCTCGTCGCTGCCACAGGTCGAGGGGCGGATCGCGGTGCCGGGGATCGATCGTGCGGTGACGATCGCCCGCGACAGCGACGGGGTGCCGCTGATCACCGCCGCCGATGATGCCGATGCCGCCTTCGGGCTCGGCTTCGCCCATGCCCAGGACCGGCTGTTCCAGATGGAGATGATGCGCCGCTACGGCGCCGGACGGCTCTCCGAAATACTCGGCGCGCAGGCCATCGGCGCCGACCGGCAGATGCGCGTCCTCGGCCTCTATCGCCTGGCCGAGGCGGAATTTCCGCTGCTGTCGGCACCGGTGCGGCGCGGGCTGGAGGCCTACGCCGCCGGGGTCAACGCCTTTCTCGCGACGCGACGCGGCGCGCTGCCGCCCGAGTTCCTGCTGCTGCGTTTCGCCCCGGAAAAGTGGCGCCCGGCCGACAGCCTCGTCTGGGGCAAGCTGATGGACCTGTTGCTCGCCGGCAATTATCGCGGCGAACTGCTGCGCGCGCGGCTCGCCCGCACGCTGTCGGCCGAAGAGCTGGCCTTCCTCTACCCCGAATATCCGAAAGACGCACCGACGACGCTCGCCGAGCTGGCGGCGATCTACCGCAGGCTGCCGCTCGATCCGCTGTACCAGGCGCTGCCGCCGGCAGTCGGCCCGATCTACGCCTCGAACAACTGGGTCGTCGACGGCGCGCGCAGCCAGAGCGGCAAGCCGCTCCTCGCCAACGACCCGCACCTCGGCTTCAACGCACCCGGTTTTTGGTATCTCGCGCGCCTTAAAACGCCGGAGCGCGAGATCGTCGGCGGCACCGTCGCCGGCGCCCCGTTCGTCGCGATCGGCCACAACGACCGGATCGCCTGGGGCTTCACTTCGTCCGGCGGCGACGTCGAGGATCTCTTTATCGAGAAGCTCGATCCCGCCGATCCCGGCCGATACCTGACGCCGGACGGCAGCGCCGCGTTCGTCATTCGTGACGAGACGATCGTCGTGCGCGGCGAACCGCCGGTGACGCTGACCGTCCGCACGACGCGCCACGGCCCGGTGTTGTCCGACGCGCTGCCGGCCGGCGTGGTCGATGACGGTTACGTGCTGGCGCTTGCTGCGCCCTTTCTCGGCGCCGGCGACACCACCGCCGAGGCGCTGTGGGGTATCGATCGCGCGACGGATTGGCCCGGATTTCGCGACGCGGTGCGAGCCTTTGTCGGGCCGCAGCAGAACATGGTTTTCGGCGACAGCTCGGGGACGATCGGGTTCATTGCGCCGGCGCGCATCCCGATCAGGAAGCGCGGCAACGGCTGGCTGCCGGTGCCGGGCTGGACCGGCGAATACGACTGGAGTGGTTTTATCCCGTTTGCCGAGTTGCCGCAGGGGAGCAACCCCGCGGCCGGGCATTTCGTCAGCGCCAACAACAAGATCGTCCCCGACAGCTACCCGCATTTCCTGTCGCGCGACTGGGACCTGCCGAACCGCGCCGAGCGGATCGGCGAACTCCTCGCTGCGACGCCGCAGCAATCGCCGGCGACGAGCGCGGCGATCCAGGCCGACACGCTGTCGCTCGCGGCGCGGCGGCTCGTGCCGGTGATGACCCGTATCGCGCCGCGGAACGAAACAGAGCGGGAGGCGATCGAGCGCCTGAAGGGTTGGGATTTCCGGATGGATGCCGACAAGATCGCGCCGCTGCTGTTCACCGCCTGGCTGCGGGAGTTTGCGCATCGGCTGTTCTTCGCCCGCCTGGGCGAGGCAGCCGCCGATTACTGGGATCTGAGGCCGCAGATCATCGAGGCGGTGGTGAGCGCCCATCCGGAATGGTGTAGCGGCCCGAAGGAGCGACCAGAAAGTTGCGACGCGCTGCTGGCGACGACGCTCGATGACGGGCTCGCCAAGCTGCGCGGCGCGTTCGGCGCCGACATGGCGAGCTGGCAATGGGGTCGCGCTCACGTCGCGACATTCCCGAACCGGGTGTTCGACAACATTCCGGGATTGCGCGACTGGATCGCGGTCGGCATCGCAACCGATGGCGGCTTCGATACGGTCAACCGCGGCTCGACGACAATCCGCGACGATGCGCATCCCTTCCGTCAGCAATTCGGCGCCGGGCTGCGCATCGTCACCGACCTTGCCTCGCCCACGGATTCCCGGATGATCGCGGTGCCTGGCCAATCGGGCAACCCGCTGTCGCCGCATTTCGCCGATCTGGTGCAGCGCTGGCGGCAGTTCGATTGGCTCATTCCCGGCCGCGCCGCTGCGGTCGCCACCCTGACGCTGGAACCTGCGCGATGAACGACCTGCCGGTAACGATCGCCGATATCCGAGCCGCCCAGGCGGCGATCGCCGGAGCGGTGGCGCCGACTCCGATGATTCGTGCCGCGGCGCTCTCCGCGATGGCCGGGTGCGAGGTCTTCCTCAAGCTCGAAACCGTGCACCCGACCGGCGCCTTCAAGGAGCGCGGCGCGCTCAACAAGCTGTTGAGCCTCGGCGAGGCCGGGCGGCGCACCGGGGTCGTCGCAATGTCGGCCGGCAACCACGCGCAGGGCGTCGCCTATCACGCCCGCCGCCTCGGCATCCCGGCGACGATCGTCATGCCGCAGGGCACGCCGTTCACCAAGATCGACCGCACCGAAGCGCTCGGCGCCAAGGTGCTGCTGCGCGGCGAGGGCCTCGTCGATGCGCGACGCGCCGCCGACGATCTCGCCCGCGAGCGCGGCCTCGCGCCGGTGCACCCCTATGACGACGCGGCCGTGATCGCCGGCCAGGGCACGGTCGGGCTCGAAATCCTGGCCGCCGGCCCGCGGCTCGACATCCTCCTCGTGCCGGTCGGCGGCGGCGGGCTGATCTCGGGGATCGCCGTCGTGACCAAGACGCTGTCACCCGAAACCGAGATCGTCGGGGTCCAGTCCGCCCTCTACCCGTCGATGTACCGGGTCCTGCGCGGCATCGATCCGGGGCTGCCGAGCGAGGGGACGACCCTCGCCGAGGGGATCGCCGTCAAGGAGCCGGGCCTCTTGACCCGCGGCATCGTCAAGGCGCTGGTCGGCGCGGTGCTGCTCGTCACCGAAGGTCAGCTCGAAGGCGCGGTCGAGTTGCTGATCGAGCGCCAGAAGCTGGTCGTCGAGGGCGCCGGCGCCGCCGGCGTCGCCGCGCTCCTCGCCGAGCCCGAGCGCTTTCGCGGCAAGCGGGTCGGCATCGTTCTGACCGGCGGCAACATCGACGCGCGCCTTCTTGCTTCCTTGCTGATGCGCAGCCTGGTGCGCGGCGGCCGTCTCGTCCGCCTGCGTGCCGAGCTGCCCGACCTGCCGGGCGTCTTGTCGCGGGTCGCTGGCGTCATCGGCGGGCTCGGCGGCAACATCGTCGAGGTGCACCACCAGCGCCTCTTCCACGACACCTCGGTGAAGCGCGCCGAACTCGACGTCGTCGTCGAAACCCAGAACCGCCGCCACGTCGAGACGATCATCGCCGCCCTAATCGACGCCGGCTTCCCGACCCGCCTCCTGTCCGCCAGCGATGGCGGCGACGCATAGGCGACGATGCGGCTTGGTGCTTGCAAGCCTAGCTAAGCCGGCTGTCGGCGGCTGACGACAAGGGTTGCCGGGCGATGGTCGCTTACCGCCATCCCGTGCGGCAGCACGCTGGCGATGCGATCGTGAATTTCATGTTCGACCTTGCCCATGCCCGGCTCGACGATGAGCGGACCGATGCCGCGCCGGCTCAGCGCTTCCGTGAAGACGATATGATCGAGGAGAATGTGCGGACTGCGCTTCGGATCGAGTTCGTCTTCGAATTCGACAGTCCAGCGCAGCGCGTCGGGATTGTCAAACAGGGCATGGTTGAGGAATTGCCGAGCGAAAAATACATCTCCCTGCAAATTGCTGATCAGGTCGTGAAGAAGATACTCGCGCTCCAATAGCTCTTTGCCGGGCCCGTCATTCATATCGCCGAGGACAAAGATCGCCGGTAATGGCTCCTGGGCGAAGCGCTGGTCGATATAGTGACGCACATCGGTGGCTTCGGTCGATAGTTTCGCGCGGGCGACCACAGCGTTGGCCATGAAGAAGACGACATCCTCTCGCGTGAAATAATCCTTGTCGTTTTCATTCGGCGCTCGCCGCGGCACACTGATGCCGGTGAACTTGCTCTTAAGGTGAACACCAATGAACTCCACGCGTATGCCATCCCAATCGAGCACGAGGACTTGCGGATGCCGGTAATGCGCGTGAGGCGACAGGACGTGGGCGCCGACCAGCTTCCTCGTCTTGTCGATTTTGGGAACGGACACCCACCATTGGCCGTCGCGATGCTGGCGCCTTGATTCTTGATCTGTATAGATCTTCCGCGTATAGGCCTGCCAAGTAGCGACATCGAGCAATTGAGCGGCGCGCAAATTTTTGAGGGCAGGTTTGGTCAAAAACCACATCCATTGCTCGCCTTGGATATGGTACGCCTCTTTCGGTTGGCCCTCGCGCCTGATGAGCTGGTATTCGGGAAGATACATCTCGACGAATTCCGACATTCTGTCGGGGTCGGGGATGGCTTCAATCAACAACAGAATCTCGGGGTCAATTTCGCCGACTTCGCGTTGGAGAGCGGTGAGCTTGGCCACCGCTTGCACGGCTGTTGGCATGCGGCGCTTGTGCCTGCGGGACCCCGGTGCGACCGCGCCAGTCGCCACGTCGAATGCATCGACCAGCCACTCCACGTTCCAGCTCGTCAGTTTGAACGCATCCATGCTCGGCTAGATGTTCGAGACGACGGGTTGCGAGCGGCGGTGCTCTGCCGGACAGCACAACTATGGATCGTCGCATCCAGTTGTGCAAATGCACGTCGACAGCGCGATCGCCCCTAAACACGACGTCCCTTTGCGGTGACCGGGGCGATCAGCACGCGGTCGACGCGGCGGCCGTCCATCTCGACGATCTCGAAGCGCCAATTGTCGGCGCTGATGCGGTCGGCGACCAGGGGCACGCGGTTGAGCCGCGCCATCAGGTAGCCGCCGAGCGTGTGGAACTCGGCGTCCTCGCCGGGCAGATGGGCGACGCCGAGGGCCTGCTTCACCTCGTCAAGCCCGACCATGCCGTCGACCAGCCAAGTGCCGTCCTCGCGGCGGACGATGCGCGGGTCGCTGTCGCCGCCGCCGGGGATGTCGCCGACCAGCGCTTCCAGAATGTCGGTCAGCGTCACCAGCCCTTCGAGGTCGCCGTATTCGTCGACCACCAGCGCCATCGGCTCGCCGCTCGACTTGAAGACTTCGAGGGCGCGCAGCACCGTCACGGTGTTCGGCAGGAACAGCGGCGGGCGCAGCGCCGCGCGCAGGCTGAACGGCTGCCCGGCGAACGAGGCGGCAAGCAGATCCTTGACCTGGACGATGCCGGCGAGCTGATGGGTCCCACCCTGCAGGACCGGAAAGCGCGAATAGGCGCTGTCGCGGATGTGCTGCCGGATTTCGTCTTCGGGGTCGTCGAGGTCGAGAAATTCGATTTGCGTGCGGGGCGTCATCAGTGCGCCGATCCGCCGGTCGCCGAGCCTGAGCGCCATCTCGACGATCGCCGTCTCGGCGAGCGGGATGTGCCCGGCGGCCACCCCCTCGCGCAGCATGAAGCCAATCTCCTCGTCGGTGACCGGCGGCGGTTCGCCGCGCAGCGGTATGAGCCGCAGGAAGACGTCCGTCGTCGCGCTCAACAGCCATTCGAGCGGCGTCGCGATCCGCGCCAGCCAGCGCATGATGCGGGAGAGCGCGGCGGCGATGCGCTCGGGATGGCCGAGCGCGATCCGTTTCGGCACCAGTTCGCCGAGGATCAGCGAGAAATACGAGATGCCGATAACGACGACTGCCATGCTGACGACATGGGCGTATGGCGCAAGAACGCCGCCTTCCACCGCGAGATATTCCTGCAGCCGCTCGCCGAACGTCGCCTGGCCGAAGGTGCCCGAGAGGACGGCGATGATCGTGATGCCGATCTGCACCGTCGCGAGGAGGCGCGACGGGTCGCGCTTCAGCTCGAGCGCGGCTTCGGCGCCGGGGCTGCCCTCGGCGGCGAGCGGCTGCAGGCGGGCCGGCCGCGCCGACACGAGCGCAATCTCCGCCATCGCGAAAAAGCCGTTTAGCACGATCAGCAGCAAGACGATCGACAGCTGCAGGGTCAGCATGGCAAGCCCCCAGAAACCCTCTCCCGCATTGCGGGAGAGGGGGGACCGAGCGCGAAGCGCTTGGTGGGTGAGGGCATGCCGCGCAGAAAAACCCTCACCTGGCCGCCGCGTCAGCGGCGGCCATGCTCTCCCGCAATGCGGGAAAGGGTTCGTGAAGCAACGTCAGCGCGAATAGTATTCGACGACGAGATTGGGTTCCATCGTCACCGGAAACGGCACGTCGGCGAGCTTGGGGGCGCGGATGAAGCGGCCATGCATGCGGTCGTGGTCGATCTCGATGTAGCCGGGGATGTCGCGCTCGCTCGATTGCGTCGCCTCGAGCACAAGCACCATCTCCTTCGCCCGCGGCTTCAGCTCGATCGTGTCGCCGTCGCGCAGCTGGTAGGAGGGAATGTTGACCCGCCTGCCGTTGACCATGACATGCCCGTGGTTGACCAGCTGGCGGGCGGCAAACGGCGTCGGCACCAGCTTCATCCGGTAGACCGTCGCATCGAGCCGGCGCTCCAACAGCTCGATCAGGTTTTCTCCGGTGTCGCCGTGCCGCCGCACCGCCTCCTCGTAGAGCCGCCGGAACTGGCGCTCGCCGATATTGGCGTAATAGCCCTTCAGCTTTTGCTTCGCGGCCAGCTGGGTCCCGTAATCCGACGGCTTCTTTCGCCGCTGGCCGTGCTGGCCCGGGCCATATTCGCGGCGGTTGAGCGGGCTCTTCGAGCGGCCCCACAAATTGACGCCGAGACGACGGTTGATCTTGTACTTCGATTCCTCGCGCTTGCTCATCAGAGGCAGATCCGCTTTAGCTTGTTGTTGTCCCAATAGGGCCGCCCGGAGCATACCCAGGCGGTCGGGGCGAACAGCCCGCGTTCTTGGGAAAGGTGGTGCACTATAGTCGGCGAGCCGGCTAAGTCAAATCGGCCGGTCGGCACGGCGGCGCCGCCCATCTGCGCCTGGCTGGAAGCCGGGCTCGACCTCTGTGCGCTCGTGCTGCCCGCGTTCTTGGCGCTGAGGCCGCATGCCGCGGCACCGCTTGCCGGGTTTGCCGGGCTGTGCGCGGCGGGCCTGATCGCCGCCAACCCGCCCTACCGGCTCGCTGCGCTGCGCTACCCGGCCGCGCTGCTCGGCGCGCTCCTGCTGTGGGGCGCGCTGTCGGCGGCGTGGTCGCTCGACCCCGAGCGCAGCCTGGTTCTCGCGACGCGGCTCGCCGGTCTGTTCACCGCCGCGCTGGCACTGGCGGCTGCGGCAGGCCGAATTGCCGCGCGATGGCGGCTCACCCTGTTCTTTTTCGCCGGAACGGCGATCGGCATCGCTCTTGCCTGGGGCGACCTGGCGAGCGGCGGCGGGCTCAGCCAATTTGTCACTGTGCGCGATTTCGCGGCGCCGCGCCTCAACCAGATCGCCGCCTGGCTCGTGATCCTCCTGTTGCCGGCGAGCGCGCTGTTGCTCGGCCGCGGCCACAAGCTCCTCGCGCTCTTTGCCGCCGCCGCGATGGCGGCCACGGTCTTCGCGCTCGCCGACACCACGGCCAAGCTGGCGCTCGTTCTGAGCTTGCCGATCGCGGCGCTGCTCCACGCCCGGCGGCGTGCCGTCGCCCGCCTCGCCGCGGGGCTGGCGATCCTGGCGATCCTCACCGCGCCGGTGACGCTGGCGCGGCTGGCAGATCTCCCGGGCCTCTTCGCCGCCGCCGATTCGTTCAAGGGATCGGCCGGGCACCGCCTGCTGATCTGGTCCTTCACCGGCGACCGCATCGCCGAGCGGCCCATCCTCGGCTGGGGCCTTGACGCCGCCCGCGCGATCCCCGGGGGTAAGGATCTGATCCGTCCCGGGCAGAGCTGGCTGCCGCTGCACCCGCATGACGCTGCGTTGCAGGTATGGCTGGAGCTCGGCGCGCCGGGTGCGGCTCTGTTTGCCCTCCTGGCCGGGCTGTTGTGGCTGCGCCTTGGCGAGGCGCCGTGGCCGCGGCTCTATGCGGCAGCTTGCGGTGGCAGCCTCGCCGCCGCGCTCGCGATCGCGCTCGCCGGCTGGGGCATCTGGCAGGAATGGTGGCTCGGCACGCTGGCCCTGGCGGTGTTCATGACGCTGGCGATGGCCCGCGCCGCCGACCCGCCCTGAGCGGCTACTCCGCCGCCGCGGCGCGGTTGGCCCGCTTGCGGTCGTTGATGTCGAGGAGGCGCTTGCGCAGGCGGATCGCTTTCGGCGTGACCTCGACTAGCTCGTCGTCCTCGATATAGGCGATCGCCTCTTCGAGGCTCATCTGAATGGGCGGGGTCAGTTTGACCGCCTCGTCCTTGGCGGTGGTGCGGATGTTGGTCAGCTGCTTGCCCTTGCGCGGGTTGACGTCGAGGTCGTTGCCGCGGCTGTGGGCGCCGATGATCATCCCGGCATAGACCTCGGTGCCGGGGGTGATGAACAACGGCCCGCGCTCTTCGAGATTCCACAGCGCATAGGCGATCGCCGGGCCCTGCGCGTTCGAGATGAGGACGCCGTTGCGGCGCCCCTCGACCGGACCCTTGTAGGGCGCATAGCCGCCGAACAGCCGGCTCATGACGCCGCTGCCGCGCGTATCGGTGAGGAATTCGCCGTGATAGCCGATGAGGCCGCGGGTCGGCGCCAGGAACGAGAGGCGCAGCTTGCCGCCGCCCGACGGGCGCATGTCCTGCATCTCGGCCTTGCGACGGCTCATCTTGTCGACGACGATCCCGGCAAATTCCTCGTCGACATCGACGATGACCTCCTCGATCGGCTCCTGCCGCTGGCCGCTCTGCGGGTCGGTGCGGAAAAGGACGCGCGGCCGCGAGATCGACAATTCGTACCCCTCGCGGCGCATCGTCTCGATCAAGACGCCGAGCTGCAACTCGCCGCGCCCGGCGACCTCGACCGAATCCTTCTCGGCGCTCTCGTTGACCCTGATCGCGACATTGCCCTCGGCTTCGCGGTAAAGCCGCTCGGCGATCATCCGCGAGGTGACCTTGCCGCCGTCCTGGCCGGCGAGCGGGCTGTCGTTGACCGAGAACGTCATCGCCAGGGTGGGCGGGTCGATCGGGTCGGCTGGCAGCGCCTCCGTCACTTCCGGCGCGCAGATCGTGTCGGCGACCGTCGTCGCCGTCAGCCCGGCGACGGCGATGATGTCGCCGGCCCGCGCCTCCTCGATCGGCCGCCGTTCGAGCCCGCGATAGGCGAGGAGTTTCGTCAGCCGCGCCTGCTCGATCGTGCCGCCGTC
>DASYUS010000327.1:0-4219 GCA_036000945.1 Allostellaceae bacterium | reverse complement strand
CGGCACAAACGTCGCCCCGCCGGCTTCCGCCAATACCTTGGTGATCGCCGCCGTCAGCGTCGTCTTGCCGTGGTCGATGTGACCGATCGTCCCGATGTTGCAGTGCGGCTTCGTCCGCGTAAATCTCTTCTTCGCCATCGCCGGTCTCCGATTACCCCCGCTGTCGCCGCAGTCTTACGCCATCTTGGCGCGGACTTCATCCGCGACCGCCTGCGGCACCTGCTCGTAATGATCGAAATGCATCGTGTACTGCGCCCGGCCCTGGCTCATCGAGCGCAATGTGTTGACATAGCCGAACATGTTGGCGAGCGGCACCATCGCGTCGATGACGCGGGCATTGCCGCGGCTGTCCATCCCGGTCACCTGGCCGCGGCGGCTGTTGAGGTCGCCGATCACGTCGCCCATGTACAATTCCGGGGTCACCACCTCGACCCGCATGATCGGTTCGAGGAGCTTGGGCGCGGCCTTCATGACGCCGTCCTTGAACGCCGCACGGGCGGCGATCTCGAAGGCGAGGACGCTCGAATCGACATCGTGATAGGCGCCGTCGGTCAGCTCCGCCTTCAGATCGATCACCGGGAACCCGGCGAGGACGCCATTTTCGGTTGAGCCGCGCAGCCCTTTCTCGACGCCCGGCACAAATTCCTTCGGCACCGCCCCGCCGATCACCGAATTCTCGAACACAAAGCCGCTGCCCGGCGGCATCGGCTCGAAGCGGATCTTGACGCGGGCGAACTGCCCGGCGCCGCCGGTCTGCTTCTTGTGGGTGTAGTCGATTTCCGCCGGGCGGGTGATCGTCTCGCGATAGGCGACCTGCGGTGCCCCGACGTTGGCGTCGACCTTGAACTCGCGCTTCATGCGGTCGACGATGATTTCGAGGTGCAGCTCACCCATGCCCTTGATGATCGTCTGCCCGCTTTCGTGGTCGACCGCGACGCGGAATGACGGGTCCTCGGTGGCGAGCCGGGCCAGCGCCTGCCCCATCTTTTCCTGGTCGCCCTTGGTCTTCGGCTCGACGGCGATCTCGATGACCGGCTCGGGGAACTCCATCCGTTCGAGCACGACCGGGTGAGCCGGGTCGGACAGGGTCTCGCCGGTCGTCGTGTTCTTCAGCCCGGCCAGAGCCAGGATGTCGCCGGCGCGCGCTTCCTTCACGTCCTCGCGGTGGTTGGCGTGCATCAAGAGCATGCGGCCGATGCGCTCGCGATTGTTTTTCACCGTATTGAGCGCCTGCGAGCCGGTCGTCAGGACGCCGGAATAGATGCGCACGAAGGTCAGCGAGCCGACAAACGGGTCGGACATGATCTTGAAGGCGAGACCGGCAAACGGCTCGTCATCCGAGGCGCGGCGCACCACAACCTCGTCCGTGCCCATCCTCGTGCCCTTGATCGCCGCGACGTCGGTCGGCGCCGGGAGATAGTCGACGACGGCGTCGAGCAGCGGCTGCACGCCCTTGTTCTTGAACGCCGAGCCGCACAGCACCGGGACAAACGTGCCGGCGATCGTGCCCTTGCGGATGCAATCCTTCAACGTCTCCGCCGACGGCTCGGTGCCGCCGAGATAGGCTTCAAGCGCGGCGTCGTCCTGCTCGACGGCGAGCTCGACCAACTCGCTGCGCGCGGCGGCGGCCGCATCCGCCATCGCCTTCGGGATATCGACCAGGTCGAATTCGGCGCCGAGCGTCTCGTCGCGCCATTTCAGCGCCGTCATCGCCACCAGATCGACGAGGCCGACGAAATCGCTTTCGACGCCGATCGGCAGCTGCATAACGATCGGCACGGCGCCGAGCCGCTCCTTGATCTCGCGGACGCAACGCGGGAAATCGGCGCCGATCCGGTCCATCTTGTTGACGAAGCAGATCCGCGGCACGCCGTATTTGTCGGCCTGGCGCCATACCGTCTCGGATTGCGGTTCGACCCCGGCCACCGAATCGAACACTGCGACCGCACCATCCAGCACGCGCAGCGAGCGCTCAACCTCGATGGTGAAATCGACATGGCCCGGCGTGTCGATGATGTTGATGCGGTGGTCGTTCCAGAAGCAGGTCGTCGCGGCCGAGGTGATCGTGATGCCGCGCTCCTGCTCCTGCTCCATCCAGTCCATCGTGGCGGTGCCCTCGTGGACCTCGCCGAGCTTGTAGGACCTGCCGGTGTAATAGAGGACCCGCTCGGTGGTCGTCGTTTTGCCGGCATCGATGTGCGCCATGATGCCGATGTTGCGATACCGCTCGAGCGGCGTTGTGCGTGCCATAACCCAATACTCCGGCGGCGCCTCGCGCCGCGCCGAATGACGATATTTGCCGGGCCGGCACCCGGCGTCGCCGGGGCGGCAGCGCTAGCGATGTGCGTTACCAGCGATAATGCGAAAACGCTTTGTTCGCATCGGCCATCCGATGCGTGTCTTCGCGCCGCTTGACGGCAACCCCGCGATTGTTCGAGGCGTCGAGCAGCTCGCCCGAGAGCCGTTCCTCCATCGTGTTTTCCGAGCGCCCGCGCGAGGATGAGATCAACCAGCGGATCGCCAGCGCCTGGCTGCGGTCCGGGCGGACCTCGACCGGAACCTGATAGGTGGCGCCGCCGACGCGGCGCGAGCGCACCTCGACCGCCGGGCGCACATTGGTCAACGCGTCGTGGAACACCCGGATCGGGTCCTGTCCGCTGCGCCGCTGGATGCGGTCGAAGGCGCCGTAGACGATGCGCTCGGCGACCGATTTCTTGCCCTCGTGCATCAGGCAATTCATGAATTTGGTGACGATGTTGTCGCCGAATTTCGGGTCCGGCTGGACCTCGCGTTTGACGGCGGCGCGGCGGCGCGACATCGGCTCCTCCTCACTTCGGCCGCTTGGCGCCGTATTTCGAGCGGCGCTGGCGCCGGTCCTTGACGCCCTGGGTGTCGTGGGTGCCGCGGATGATGTGATAGCGCACGCCGGGCAGGTCCTTGACGCGACCGCCGCGGATCAGCACGACCGAATGCTCCTGCAGGTTGTGGCCCTCGCCGGGGATGTAGCTGGTGACCTCGAAGCCGTTGGTGAGGCGGACGCGGGCGACCTTGCGCAGCGCCGAGTTCGGCTTTTTCGGCGTCGTCGTGTAGACGCGCGTGCAGACGCCCCGCTTCTGCGGGCACTGCTCCATCGCCGGCACCTTGTTGCGCGCCACCTGCGGCTTGCGCGGCTTGTTGATCAGCTGGTTGATCGTCGGCATCCACACCCTCTCGTCCAACAGCTACCGCCCGAGCGCATAAACGCGCACCGGGCGGTCGTCTCTCCATGCCCCCTGATTTCACGCCCTCTCGCAAGAGCGCCGTGCCACTTCAAGCGGACCGGCTGCGTCTAGGTGGCATCCTACCGCCAGCCGCGGAGCGCCGGAATATAGGAGGGGCACCCCAACCGGTCAAGCGCAATGCCCCTGCGGCGCGCACCGGGCGATTGCTATATGGATCTTGCGCTCGCTCCCGCTGGGCAGGAAATAACTGATGGGCGGCATCGCGGTGACTCGAACCGGACCCGAATTGACCGAGGCCGGGATGGCTCAATAGGCGATGCGACAAGCGAAAACCCGACCGCCGCGGATGCGGTACACCAAGGCGGCGCTGCTCTTGTTCGGCCTCGGGCTGGTGCTGGGTTTCGTTGTCGTTGTCGGCGAGTTCTCGCACCTTGAGTGGGTCGCCAGCGCGCTGATGGCGCTGGCGCTCGTGCTGCTGCCGGTCACGCTGTTCGCCGACGGGCACGGGATGGCGGTCCTCGGCTGGATCGCGGCGCGCCTCGCGCGGGGAAAGCGCCCGAAATCGCGCCGCCGGTCGCGGCCCGCCGGGGCCCGCCGCAAGCCGCCGGCACGCAACGCGACGCGGCGCAGGCGGACCTGATGCGCAAGCCTGCGATGCCGGCGCGACTTCCCCGGCGGGGCCGGCTCGTACTAGGATCGGCCGCGGAGACTGCGGCGCCCTGGGAGAACCCACGCGCCGGCGCAACGCGGAGGAAGGCTGATGGCGACGGGTAAGAAGATTGCGGTGGTGTGCACCGGGGCGGTCGGCGGCTATGCCGGCGCGCACATGGTCCAGGCCGGCGAAGACGTGACGTTTGTCGATTTCTGGCCCGAGCATGTCGAGCACATGAAGGCGCACGGGCTGACGATCACCCACATCCGGGAGGTCGAGCCGTTCACCGTGCCGGTGCGCGCATTGCACGTCACCGAGTTGCAGCACGTCTCGAAGGAAAAGCCGT
>DASYUS010000326.1:0-11913 GCA_036000945.1 Allostellaceae bacterium | reverse complement strand
GCATATCAGCGAGGCTCACGGGATCTCGTAGACGGCGAATTCCTCCGGGATCCCGCGCAACAACCGTTGCTGTGGTAGCGCGGTGAGGCCGCTCGCGGACAAGAGATCGGCGGTCTTCGGGTGCTCGACGACCGATCCGGTGGCGAAGATCGCCCGCGATTGGGCAAGCCCCTGCACTCGCGCGGCGATGTTGACGGTCTGCCCGAAATAGTCCTGCCGTTCGTTGAGCACGACGGCGAGGCAGGGTCCCTCGTGGATGCCGATCTTCAGCAAGAGGTCCTCGCGCGCGTGCTGGGCGTTGAAGTCGTGCATCGCCTCGCGCATGCGCAGCGCGGCGGCGACTGCGCGATCGGGGGTCGGGAATGTCGCCATCACCGCATCGCCGATCGTCTTGACGACGGCGCCCGCCTCGGCGGCGACGATCTCGTTGAGCACGCGGAAATGCGCCCGCACCAGATCGAAGGCGACGAGGTCGCCGACCCGGTCGTAGAGCTCGGTCGAGCCCTTCAAATCGCTGAACAGGAAGGTGAGGCTGGTGATTTTGAGCCGCTGGTCGGGGTCGAGCGTGTCGGTCCGGTAAAGGTCGCGAAATGTCTGGTTGGTCAAGAGGCGCTTGGCGGTGAGAAACGGCCGGCGCCGGCCGAGCAGCTGATGCAGCGTGTCGCCGGCGATCCAGATGCCCGGCAGCACGCGCCGCTCGGTGCGGTTTTCGAGCGACAGACGCAGCGGGCCCGGCCGCATCTCGCTCGTGCCGGTGGGCGCCTTCAGGTCGTTGAAGACCATCGCCAGGTTCTGGCGCTCGCGCGTCGGCTCGCCCTTGACGTCGATGAAATGCGCGGCATGGGTAACCGGCTCGAACACGATGAGGAACTCGGCCGGGAGCTGCAGCGACAGTTGCGCTTTTTCACCGGGCGCCAGCTCGAGCGTATCGAGGGTGATCTCCTGGCCGAGCTGCTCAAGATCGTCGGGCAGATCGATCCCGGAAGACCAAAAGATCTGCCGCATATATTCGAAAAACGGCAGCTGGTCCGGCTCGTGCGCCGCGATCCGGCGCACCCGCCGGCTGAGCGTGAAGGTCACCTCGACCATCTCGTCGAGGTTGGGCGTGTATCCCTCGGCGCACAGCGCGCACACGTATTCGTCGCGGTCGACTGTCTTCAGCGTCGCGCTTTCGTCGAGCACGCCGCCGCAACCCGGGCACAGCACATTCCACGACAATTCGAAGATCCCGAGCCGCGCGGCGTGGAGGAATGCGGCGACGACCCGCTCCTCGTCGAGACCCTGTTGCGCCGCGAATGCGGGCAGGTTGATGCGACACAGGGCGCGGTCCGGTGCCTCGGCGACAAAGCGCTCGATGGCGGCGACCGTCTCCGCGTCGGCGGCCTGCCGCAACACCGCGAACAGGCCTTCGGACTCGCTCGTCAGAGCCTCGCTCATGGCTCGCAGCCTCCTCAAGCGGTCGCACGAAACCGGATCACTGAGATTGTTCGGGCGCGCGATTTGTCAACTCGCGGCGCGGGCGAAAGCTCACGCCGGCTCCAATTCGAGGCGATAGACCCGTGCCGCGGTGCCGCCGTAAAGGGCCAGCTTTTCGTCGCGCGAGGCGCCCGCCGTTATGCGCTTGAAGGCGTTCCACAACTGGGCGTAGCCGACCGCCATCTTGTCGACCGGGAAGTTGCTCTCGAACATGCAGCGGCTTGCGCCGAACAGCTCGATGCAGGTTTCGACATAGGGGCGCCAGATCGCCGCCATTGTTTCGGACGAGGGTGCGGCCGGCGTGCTGTGGAAGTCGAAGCCGGCGCCGCGGTTGACCATGCCGCCGAGCTTGACGACGACATTGGGGCATTTCGCCATTTCGGCCATCGAACGCTTCCACTCGGTGAGAATCTCGGCCGATTTTCCGGCGTAGGGGCCGTAGCCGAGGACGCCGCCGACATGGCCCATGACGATCGGCGTCGCCGGGAAGGCGCGCGCCAGCTCGACCACGTCGGCGAGCTGCGGATGATAGAGCCAGGCGTCGAAGCTGAGGCCCAGCGCCGAGAGGCACGCGAGGCCGGCGCGGAAATCCGCTCGCGCGTAGAGGTGCGGCGCCGAGTCGGGGCGGCTGTTGCCGATGACCGCGTCGGCGTCCCAGCCGGCCGAGTGGCGCACCCCGCAAAACCGGCCGCCGCCAGCGCGCAACTGGGCGAGCAGCACCGGCTCAACCCGGTCGCCGAGCGTCAAATCGGCGGCGCCGACGATGCCCGCCGCCACGCGCGTCTTCCCGTAATTGCGGGAAGCGCTCATCGCGGCGATGCCGGCGACGAACTCGGTCTCGCCGATCGGGCGCATCTCCGGCGGACCGTCCGCGCGGTACATCGCACGACATTCCTCAAACACCGTGGCGACAACGTTGTGGCCGGTACTGAGATCGGCGAGCAATTCGTCGAGCAGGTAGGTGTGGTCGCCGCGGCGCCACAAATGATGATGCGGGTCGACGATCGGCAGGTCGGGCTCGATGATCGGCTCGGGCGGCGCGGTGGCGAGAAATTCGTCGTCGGGCGTATAGATCCGGCCGAACTGCCAGGATTGCCGGGGCGGGGTTGTCGGGTTTGCGGTCGTCAGCGCCATTGGGGCGAGCCTCCATCGGGTGACCCAGTGAACCCTACGGCGGCTCGGCGGCGCTGACCAGCGCGAAGCCGGGCGGAACGTCTCCGCTCCGCCCGGCCGGGCCTCGGGGTGAGGTGACGCGCCCCGGGGCTACAAGCGTGAACGGATTATTGGTGCCGCCGGTTCCCCGGTTCACCCGGAAATGCTGGCGCGCAGCCTAGCGATCGCCTCGAGGTGGCGCTGGTGGTCGCCGGCGAAGCGCAGCACGATATGGCCGACCCCGGCCCGCGCCCAGCTCGACAACCATTCCGCCGCGCCCTCGGCAGGGCCGGCATAGGTTGCCTGCCGGGCCCGCATCTCGGCGGCCGGGCGGCCGTAATAGCCCTCGATGAAGGCGTTCATGCGCGCCTCGGCCGTGGCGGCGTTGTCGTCGATCGTCAGCGTCAGGTAGACAGCGCCGGTCAGCTGCGCCGGATCGCGGTCGGCGGCGCGGGCGATCGCCTGGATCTCGGCCCATTGCGCGCGCCACCGTTCGGGGTCGGGCGTGTTCGGGAACCAGCCGTCATAAATCCGCCCGACGCGTTCGAGGCTGGCGCGCACCATGCCACCGATCCAGATCGGCGGCCCGCCCGCGCGGTGCGGCACCGGGCCCAAAGTCGCGTTGTCGACGATCCAGCGGCCGTTCCAGCTCACCGGCTCGCCGGTCCACAGCACGCGGGCCAGGCGCAGTCCTTCGAGCATGCGGCCGACGCGCTTTTCGAACGGCACGCCGCAGGCGAGGAATTCGGCGCGGATGTTGGGCACGTCGCTGGCGATGCCGACGCCGAGAATGAAGCGCCCTTCGCTGATCTGGTCGAGAGTCGCGATGCCATGCGCCAGGACGACCGGGTTGCGCAACGCCGGCAACAGCACAGCGGTGCCGAGCTCGGCCCGTTTGGTGCGCGCGGCGACAGCCGACAGCAAGGTCAGTGGCTCGTGCCGGGGCCGCGCGAGGATCGAATCGCCGACCCAGATCGAATCGTAGCCGAGCCCCTCGGCCCGCTCCGCCAGCGCCAGCAGCGGCGCCGCCTCGGGACGGCCTTGCATGACCTGCTCGCGAGTCGGCAGCAGATATCCGATGCGCACGCTCATGACCGGGCTCCTCTGTTGGGCGCCGCACAATAGCCGCGATGGCGCCATTCGCGCGATAGGCGCCAACCACGGACAATCTTCTCAGATCACGACAACTGGGTCTGCGCTGCGCCAAAGCCGGCAACAGTTTGAATCAACTTGAAACAGATCAGCGCAAGTTGAAATGCCGACTTCGCACCTGCGAGATCGTTCGCACGTGGTGATCCTGCTGGGAGGACAGGGTCGCGCCTTTTAAATGGTCAGGAGAAGTGACAGATGGCATCGGTAACAGGTTCGCAGCTATCCTTCCTTTCTCCCAATGGAAGGCCGGTCAATCTCATCCTTGACGATGGCAAGACAGCGACCGGGACGACAGTCCCGGGTGCTTATAATATCGAAATCTTCACGACAACAGCGGGAACGGCACCACCGGGGGTTAAGGGAACCGCCCTGATCGAGGGGGCGGTGAGCCTATCGGGCGATGAAATCCAGGCCGGATCGCCGGGGTCGCTCGAGCAGCTTGGCACCGGTGCGTATGCCGTGATCGACCATACCGGCGGCGAGAGTATCCAGCTCGGCACCGGTGCACAGACGGTGATCGGGTCGAGCGGCGATACGATCACCGGCGGGGATGCCACCCATGGGCGCCAGCTGATCGATCTGACGGGCTCGAACAGCGAGGTCATCTCCGGTCCGATGACGGCGATCGGCGGGGCGGGCGCGCTGCTCGTCGAGGCCGGGACCAACGATTCGATCGTCGGCGGCACCGGGGACATGGTCGTGTTCGGCACCGGGTCATTGGGAGAGGGGGTGCTGCACGGCGAGGCCCGCGGCACGCTCCTCACCGGCGCCGGCGGCGGACACGGCAGCGCGAGCGATGATCTGCTCGCTGACACAATCACCGGCGCCGCCGATACGATCGTCGGCGGCTCCGGCGCGATGACCGTCTTCGGCGGCACCGGCGATTCGATCACCGGCGGCACGGGCAGCCTGGTGGTCGAGGGTGGCGTCACCGAGAGCACGATCCAGGCCGGGGCCGGCGGAACCACCGTTGCCGGCGGCGACGGCGACGTCATCTCCGACTCGGTCAGCGGCACGCTGCTCGTCGACATCTATTCGCAGAGCAAGGTGCACGGGGGATCGCCGTCGATCACCGGTTCCGGCTCGGAAACGATCAATCTCAGCGCCGGCGACGGGGTAACGACGCTGCGCGACATCGATGTGGCGAACGGCACCGGTTCGCTCGCCGCAACCACGGTCACCGGGTTCTCGACGGACACTGACGTCATCGCCTCGAAGACCTCGGTCAGCCCGTCGGGCGAGTTCCTCGGCACCTCGACAACATCGGGCGGCAACACAATCCTGACCTTCACCGACGGCTCGACCATGACCCTGGCCGGCATCACCGACATTAGCCAGGTGACGTTCACCAAGTAGATGTCGCAATGATCGGGGCCCGGCGCTGGCGCGCCGGGCTCCTCCTCCGCCCATCACGGTCCGAGAGCGGGGCCGCGCCGACTTCGCCTGTTTCGCCTCTGTTTGATGCAGGGTACTAATTGGCGCATGAGCAGCGACGGGGCGCCGCCGATCCTTGCGGCGAAGGCATATGCGGCGGCCTCGGTGTTCGAGCCCGCCAATCTGCTGCGCGAGGCGCGGCGGCAGAAGGGGTTGCCGCAAGAAGCCGTGCCGGAGATCTGCGTGCTCGACCCGGACGGCGACATCCTGCGGGCATTGCGCCGCGCCGGACGTGCTACGCCGTCGCCCGGCTGGGCATGCTACCACACCGAGCTGTTCGAGTTCGAGCACCAGGCGACGCGTTTCGGCATCATCGGCTGTGCGGTCGGCGCCTCCTTTGCCGTGCTGCTCGCCGAAGAACTCTTCGTTTCCGGCTGCGGTTTCCTGATCAGTGTGACCTCGGCCGGGCAGATCGCGGCGCCCGCGACGCACAATGGCGGGCCGCCGCCCTATTTCGTCGTGATCGACCGCGCCCTGCGTGACGAGGGCACCAGCTATCATTACTTGCCGCCGGCCGATTTCGCCGCTGCCGATCCAGCGCTCGTCGCTGACGCGATGCGCGCGCTCGGCGAGGTTGGGCTGCCGGTCTACCAGGGCGCGGCGTGGACCACGGATGCACCGTTCCGCGAGACCGAGGCGGCGATCGGGCGGGCCCGCACGCACGGCATCCTCGCCGTCGAGATGGAGGCGGCCGCGCTCTATGCCTTTGCCCGGGCGCGCGACAAGCCGGTCCTCTGCCTCGCCCATGTCACCAACCAGATGGCGGTCGAGGCCGGCGATTTCGAAAAGGGCG
This sequence comes from Allostellaceae bacterium, assembly GCA_036000945.1. Lineage (GTDB taxonomy): Bacteria > Pseudomonadota > Alphaproteobacteria > ATCC43930 > CGMCC-115725 > DATARH01. The sequence continues at coordinate 5,906 of DASYUS010000326.1, read as the reverse complement.
AGGCCGACGGCGCGCACGCCTCGCTGACGGTGATCGCGGCGGTGGCGGGCGCCTGGCGGCGGCGCCAGGGCTTTGCGCGGTGAGGATGGCCGGCCGGCCCGGCTGCTGCGCCGTCGCAATCATGGCCAAGGCGCCACGCGTCGGCGAGGTCAAGACGCGTCTGGTGCCGCCATTGTCGCCGGCCGAGGCGGCCGCGCTCGGCAGCTGCTTCATCCAGGACATCGCCAGCAACATCCTCGCCGCCGCGCGGGACGCGCCGATCGAGGGGTATGTCGCCTATTCGCCGCCGGGCTCGGAGGATGTGTTCGCGGCGCTGCTGCCGGCGGGGGTCCACCTCCTGAGGCCGCGCCGCGTCGGCCTCGGCGACGCGCTGTTCGACGCTGCCGAGGACCTGCTCGCAGCCGGCTACGGCGCGGCGTGCCTCGTCAACGCCGACAGCCCGACCCTGCCGACCGCGGTGCTCGTCGAGGCGGCGCGGCTGCTCGCGGCGCCCGGAGACCGTCTCGTGCTCGGCCCCGCTGCCGACGGCGGGTATTACCTGATCGGGCTGAAACAGCCGCATCACCGGCTCTTCGCGGACATCGCCTGGAGCACCGAACGCGTGTTCCGGCAGACCCTTGAGCGCGCTGGCGAAATCGGGCTCGAAACGATCGCGCTGCCCGGCTGGTACGATGTCGATGATGTCGACTCGCTGCGGCAGCTGATGTGGGAGCTTCGCGGCATTGCCGATCGCCGGGGTTACGCCGCCCCGCACACCGCGGCGTTCCTGCGTGGGCTCGCCGTCGAATTGTGAGCGGCCGCCGCGCCCTTGGCCTGCTCGCCTGTGGTCTCGCCCTGCTGGCCCTGACGGCGTCAGGGCTTTATGCGCAGCATGCCACCGGTCCGGAGGAATTTGTCGCGGTCGCGCTGGCGCAAGGCGGGGTTTATCTGTTCGCGCTCGCGCTGACCTGGCGCTGCGCCGCCTCGCCGCGGGTGTTGGCGGTCATTCTCGGCATAGCGGCGACGATGCGCATCGTCGTCCTCATCGCCCCGCCGCTGCTGTCGAGCGACATCTACCGCTACGTTTGGGATGGCCGGGTGCTTGCCGCCGGCATCAACCCGTATCGCTACATCCCGACCGACCCGCATCTCGCCTCATTGCGCGATGCCGAAATTTTCCCGGAAATCAACCGCAGCAATTACGCGCCGACGATCTACCCGCCGGCCGCCGAGGTGATTTTTTTGGCGGTGGCCGGGACCGGCGGCGGCGTTACCGCGATGAAGGCCGCGATGGTCGCCTTCGAGGCGATCGCCGTGCTGCTGCTGCTACGCCTCTTCGCCGTGATGGGGCTGCCTCGGACGCGGATCATCGTCTACGCTTGGCACCCGCTACCGTTATGGGAATTTGCCGGCAGCGGCCATATCGACGCCGCGGTCATCGCCTTTGTCGTGCTGGCCTTGTGGACCCGCCGCCGATCAAGCGCTCTGTCATTCCGGGGCCGGCAAAGCGGGAACCCGGAACCGATGAACACCCGCCTTTCGCGGGCCGCACCGACGGTTGGACAAGGCCGGCCGGATCCTGTGTTCATGGGTTCCGGGTTCGGCGCGGCGCGCCGCCCCGGAATGACGCTGACGGGGGTAGCGCTGGCTCTCGGGGTGCTGGTGAAATTCTACCCCGCGGTGCTGTTCCCGGCACTCTGGCGCCGTGAGTGGCGCATGCCGGCGGCGTTCGCCACCGTCCTCGCACTCGCCTACCTGCCGTTTCTCGGCGTCGGCTGGCAGGTTTTCGGATTTCTGCCTGGCTATCTGGCGGAAGAAGGCTTCACCGGCGGCGGCGCCGGGTTCTACCTGTGGAGCGCGGCACACGCGATGCTGCCGCGCGGCGGAGTGCCCGACATCGCCTATATCGCCGGCGCGGCGTGTCTCCTGGCCGGGCTTGCGCTTTACCTCGGTTTGCGGCGCGAGCGCCCGGACAGCGATGTCTTTGGCGCGGCGCTGCTCGCCGCCGCCTTTACCTTTCTACTGTCGCCGCACTATTCTTGGTATTTCGCTTGGCTGATCGTCTTCGCCTGTCTCGTCCCCTCGGCGTCGCTGCTGTGGTTGACGCTGGCGAGTTTCCTGCTTTATCTGGTCCCGGTCGGGTCGCAATTGGTTCGGGACAGGCACAGGTTTTTCGTCGAATCCGCCCTCTACGTGCCGTTCCTCATGCTGGCCGCGATGGATCTGTGGCGGCGTCGCGCCCCGCGCGCTGCCAAGGAGCAGCTGAGGCATGGCGACACGACAGGCTGAGGCCGATCCGCGCCGCTATTTCGCGCATATCGGCGAGGAGCGGGGCGCTGTTGCCGAGGCCGAGCCGGTCTGCCTCTACCTGGAGACGACAAACCGCTGCAATTTGTTGTGCACGACCTGCCCGCGCACGTTCGAGGCGCTGGAGCCGCCCGGCGACATGAGCTGGGCATTGTTCACCTCGATCGTCGACCAGTTCCCGCACATCGCACGCGTCGTGTTGCACGGGGTCGGCGAGCCGATGATGGTGCGCGCCCTGCCGCGCATGATCCGCTACCTGAAAGACCGCGGCACCTACGTGCTGTTCAATACCAACGGCACGCTCTTGACCGAGAAGAAAGGGCGCGAGCTGATCGACAGCGGCCTCGATGAGCTGCGCGTCTCGCTCGACGCCGCCGAGCCCGTGGCCTTCAAACTGGTGCGCGGGCGCGACATGTTCGCCCGCATCGTGCGCAACGTGCGAGCCTTTCGCGCACTGCAGCGCACGCTGGCGGCCGAGACGCCGCGCGTCTCGCTGTGGCTGACGGGGTTGAAGGAGACCATCGAACAGCTCAGTGATTTCGTGCGCTTGGCGCGCGATATCGATGTGCCCGAAGTCTATCTGCAACGCCTCGTCTACTTTCCCGAGAGCCAGGGGCTGGCGCGGCCGCAATCGGCGCTGTTTGCCGGGGGCGATGACGAGGAGGGGAGGCTTATCCGCGAGGCGGAGGATTTGGCCCGTGGGCTCGGCATCGCCTTCAACGCCTCGGGCGCGACGGACCCGGCGACCAGTCTTAAACCCGAGGAGACGGCGCAGCCCTGGTCGCTGTGCCGGCGTCCGTGGACCTTGATGTACGTCACCGCGCAGGGCCGGGCGATCCCCTGCTGCATCGCGCCGTTCTCGATGCGCGGCTATGACAGCTTCACCCTCGGCAATGCGACGCAGCAGACACTGCGGGAAATCTGGAATGGCGACAAATACCAGTCCTTTCGCGCAGCGCTGTTGAGCGACAGTCCGCCTGCGGCCTGCGCCGGCTGCGGGCTGCGCTGGAGCCTGTGAGCCGGATCGTGGCCGCGCCCGACAGCAGCCGGCCGCGCATTGCGGTGGTCATCCCGACGCTCAACGAGGAAGCGGCGATCGCCGGGGTCATCGCCGCGATCCCGCCGGGCAGCGTCGACGACATCATCGTCGCCGACAGCGGCAGCACCGATCGCACGGTCGAGCGGGCGCGTGCCGCCGGCGCGCGGGTGGTCAGCGAAAGCCGCCGCGGTTATGGCCGTGCCTGCCAGGCCGGCGCCGCGGCGGTGCGCGATTGCACGATCATCGTCTTCCTCGACGGCGACGGCAGCGATTGCGCCGAGCTGGTCCCACAAATGGTTGAGCCGATCATCGCCGGCCGGGCCGATTTCGTCATCGGCTCGCGCACCCGCGGCACGCGCGAGCCGGGCAGCATGAGCGCTCACCAGGTCCTTGCCGGCTATGCGATCGGCGCCGCGCTGCGGCTGCTCTACGGCGTCGGCTACAGCGACATGGGGCCGTTCCGGGCGATCCGGCACGACGCGCTCGTCTCCCTCGGCATGCGCGAGATGAGCTATGGCTGGAACCTCGAAATGCAGATGCGGGCGGTGCGCCGGGGCCTACGCATCATCGAGCTGCCGGTCGCCCATCGCCGGCGCGCCGGGGGCGTCTCCAAGGTATCCGGCAGCGTGAGCGGTACGGTCAAGGCGAGCTGGCGCATCGCGCTGACCTTCGTCCGCGTCGCCCTCGAAACACGCCGCTCTCGGTCCGCCGCCGCACCCGCCCGGAGATCAGCCCGATGAACCCCAACCCGCTTTTCGATGTCATCATCTTTCTGATTAGGCCGGGTTGGCTGACGACGGCGTTCTGGGCGCTACTGATCCTCAGCATAGTATTCGCCCTCTATACCTTTACGGCGCTGCGCGACCAGCGCGATCCCGGCCATGTCGGGCGCTGGATGTTTCGGCTTCTGGTCGGCGCGATGTGGTGGCAGCAGAGCCTGTGGAAGTTGCCGCCGTTCTACACCGACCAGCCGAGCGAGCCGTTCGGCACGACGGGGCTTGCCTACTGGATGGGCCTGATGGGCAAGCACGCGGCGATCCCGCTGCAGGCCGATATCGTCAACCAGATAGTCCTGCCGAATTTCTACCTCTTCGCGCCGATCGTCTACGGCCTCGAAGTGGCGACTGCGGTGTCGCTGATGCTCGGCCTCTTCACGCGCCTGTTCGGCTATATCGGCGCGTTGCAGATCCTCAATCTGTGGCTCGGCCTCTACAGCGCGCCCGGCGAATGGCCGTGGACCTATGTCTTCCTCCTGCTGCTGATGCTGATCTTCGCCATCGGCCATTACGGCCAGAGCCTCGGCATCGACGCGATCATCGCGACCCGGCTCCGCTACCGCGCCAGCCCCGGCGTCGGCCGGCGCCTTCTGGAGGCGATAACCTGAGAGATTGTGAAAAAGCCGCTGCGTACCGCTTTGCGTGGTTCGAGACGGGCTTCGGCTCTGCCGAAACCCTCCTCACCATGACGTAACTCGATGATGGCATTAAGAAAGTATGTCATCCTGAGGCGCCGCGCGAAGCGCGGCCTCGAAGGGCGTGAGGCGATGATCCAGCGGCTAACCTAAAAATTGGCAACCCTGGAGGAGGGGCGGTGAGGGGAGGGGAGCGCGGCGCGGGCTTCAATCGTGCGGCGATCACCGTGTCCATCATGCTGGCGACCATCATGCAAGGGGTCGACAACACGATCGCCAACGTCGCGCTGCCGCACATCCAGGGCAGCCTGTCGGCCTCGCAAGACCAGGCCGCCTGGGTCTTGACCTCGTATATCGTGGCGGCGGCGATCATGATGCCGCTGACCGGGTGGCTCGCCGGGCATTTCGGCATCAAATACGTGTTCCTGATCTCGGTCGCCGGCTTCACGCTGGCGTCGGCCCTGTGCGGCAGCGCAACGAGCCTGCCGCAGCTGGTGATCTACCGCCTGCTGCAAGGCGTCTGCGGTGCCGCTCTGGTGCCGCTGTCGCAATCGGTGCTGTTCCAGATCAACCCGCCGGAGCGGCACGGCCAGGCGATGGCGGTGTGGGGCAGCGGCGTCATCCTTGGCCCGATCATGGGGCCGACGCTCGGCGGCTGGCTGACCCAGGATTACAGCTGGCGCTGGATCTTCTACATCAACCTGCCGTTCGGGGTGCTGGCCGCGCTCGGCATCCTCATCTTCATCACCGACACGCGCCGCGCCCATCGCGAGCCGTTCGATTTCTTCGGCTTTGCGACCCTCAGCCTCGGCATCGGCGCGCTGCAGCTGATGCTCGACCGCGGCCAGCTCGTCGACTGGTTTCACGCCCGCGAAATCTGGGTCGAGGCGACGGTGTCGGCGGTCGCCTTCTACCTGTTCATCGTCCATACCGCGACCGCGACCGACCGCTCGTTTCTCAACCGCGAGCTCTTGAAAAGCCCCAATTTCGTGACCGGCACCGTCTTGATGTTCCTGATCGGCGGCATCCTCAGCGGCACCCTCGCCTTGCTGCCGACGATGCTGCAGCACCTGATGAATTATCCGGTGCTGACGACCGGGCTCATCACCTCGCCGCGCGGCCTCGGCACGATGGTCGCGATGTTCTTTGTCGGGCGTCTGGTCGGCCGGG
>DASYUS010000325.1:0-10212 GCA_036000945.1 Allostellaceae bacterium | reverse complement strand
CGCCGCGCATCGAGCACAAAACCCATTCGGGCCGCGATCTGGTGTTGCGCGATCTGAGCCTGTCCCTTCCGGACGGGCGCGAGATCGTCCGGGTTGACCGGCTGGTTTTCGCCGCCGGCGTGGCCACGCTGATCTCCGGCCCGTCCGGCTCGGGCAAGTCGACGCTGTTTCGCGCGATCTCGGGAATCTGGCCCTACGGCCGCGGGACCATCGACAATCCGGCCGACACCCGGGCGATGCTGCTGCCGCAGCGGCCCTACGTGCCCTCGGGTACGCTAAAAACCGCGGTGACGTATCCCTCGGTCGCCGAGACTTATGGCGATGAGGACGTGCGGAAGGCCTTGATCCTGGCGCAGTTGGCGCCGCTTGTCGGCGAAATCGACCGCGAGGACCTCTGGGCCCAACGGCTTTCCGGCGGCGAGCAGCAGCGCCTGGCGATTGCCCGGGTGCTGCTCGACCGGCCGGACTGGCTGTTTCTCGACGAGGCTACTTCGGCGCTCGACGAGGACATGCAAGCGGAAATCTACCGCATGCTGAGCCGGCAACTGCCGCGGACGACGATCGTGTCGATCGGCCACCGTGCGACATTGGTCGCGCTGCATCGCCGGCACATCGAGATGGAGCCGCGATCCGACGGCAGGTTCGTGCCGACACCCGCAGCCGCCGGCGTGAGCCCCTGATGATTGGCGGCCGAGCGCCGGTTTCCGTTGCGGGTTCGCGTCGCGGTGCCGCCCGGGCTCTCGGCAGCCGGCTCACGATGGCGGCGTGGCTCGACGACAATTGCGGCGCAGATGGCTGGGCGATGACCTCGTCGGGACTGCGTGTGTTGCCCGCTGGTGCCGGGGCTATACGGTCGAGACCTCGACGGCGCCTTTCGGGTGCGCGAGGATATGCTGCCGGCGCGGTGCGTCGCGCCACTCCACCGTCCCCCGGCGGCAGGCGGCCAGGAGAGTGAAGGGGACAGCCAATGAGCATCGACTATCGCGCGGCGGTGTTGCACAGCGTCGGCGGGCCGATGACGGTCGAGCCGGTCGTCGCGAGCGGCCTCGGACGCGGCGATGTGCTGGTGCGGATCAAGGCGGCGGGGCTGTGCCATACCGACCTCGAAGTCATCACGGGCTCGCTGCGCTACCCGATGCCGATCGTCCTCGGCCACGAGGCCGCCGGCATCGTCGAAGCCCTCGGGTCCGAGGCGCATGGTCTCAGCGTCGGCGATCATGTCGTGCTGTCGTGGAACCCGCATTGCGGCCATTGCTTCTACTGCGAGCGCGACCTGCCGATCCTGTGCGAGAGCTACCTCGCGCACGGCCCCAAGGCGGTCGGATTCGACGGCGAGAGCCGCGCCCGGCTCGGCGACGGGCGCGAGCTGAAGCAGCTGATGTTCCTCGGCGCCTTTGCCGAATACGCGATCGTTGCCGATCACCAGGCGATCGTCGTGCCGAAGGTGTTGCAGTTCGACCGCGCGTGCCTCATCGGCTGCGGCGTGATGACCGGGGTCGGCGCGGCGCTCAACATCGCAAGGGTCGGCTATGGCGATACGGTGATGGTGATCGGCTGCGGTGCAGTCGGCCTGTCGGCAGTGCAGGGGGCGCGCCTCGCCGGGGCCGGCGAGATCATCGCGGTCGATCTCGACCCGGCAAAGCTCGCGCTGGCGGAGCGGGTCGGCGCGACCTGCCTGGTCGACGCGCGCAGCGAGGATCCGGGTGCCGTCGCCAGGGCAAAGACGGCCGGGCGCGGCGCCGACGTCGTGTTCGAGGCGGCCGGCAGCCCGCAATCGTTCCGCGCCAGCGTCGAGGCGGTGCGCCCGGGGGGCGAAGTGATCTGGCTCGGCAAGACCGATGTGGCGCACGACGTCGCGTTCCGCTGGGGGAGTCTCATGGGCGAAAAGCGCATCCGCCGGTCGAGCTATGGCGGGGCGCGGCCGGCGCGCGACTTCTCGCTCCTTGCCCGCGCCTATCTCGATGGCAAGCTCAAGCTCGACGAGTTGATCTCGCGCCGCATCGCGCTCGGCGAAATCAACGATGGTTTTGCCGCCCTGCAGCGCGGCGAGACGATCCGCAGCGTCGTGATGTTTTGAGATATTCCGGCCGGGCTTCGGCATCGACGGTTGCCCGCGTAGTGCGCGGCTGGCGCCTCGTAACCTGAGCTTCGCGCGCTATATAATCCGCACCGAAGCGATTGAAACGGACCTGGCTGCACGGGTGATGGCCGCGACTCGCCGTCTCACGACTATCTTTGCGGCCGACGTGGCGGGCTATTCGCGTCTGATCGGGGCCGACGAGGAGGACACGATCGAGCGCCTGAAGGCGCACCGCCGAGAACTGATCGACCCCAAGATCCGCGAATTCCGGGGCCGTATCGTCAAGACCACCGGCGATGGATTGCTGGCGGAATTCGCCAGCGTTGTCGATGCGATGCGCTGTGCCGCCGAAGTGCAGCGCGGCATGCTCGACCGCGACGCCGGGCTCGGCGTTGATCGCCGGTTGCGGTTTCGCATCGGCATCAATCTCGGCGATGTAATCGCCGAAGACGGCGACATTCTTGGCGACGGCGTCAACATCGCGGCGCGGCTCGAAGCCTTGGCCGAACCCGGCGGGATCTGTGTCTCGCGAACCGTCCACGACCAGGTTCGCGACCGCCTGCCGTTCAAGCTCGACGACATGGGCGAGCAGAGCGTCCACAACATCACACGCCCGGTGCGGGCCTATTTGCTCGGAGCCGCCGCCATCGCGCAACTGCCGGCACCCGCGCTGCCCGCCGCACCGCCGGCGCGGCGCCGATGGCGTCCAGCCGCCATTGCCGCGCTGCCGACGGCGGCGGCGATTGCGGCGGCGGTCTGGTGGCTGTCCCTAGGCGGCAACACCGTGCCACCGCCGCCCGCAATCAGTGCCGCCGTGCCGGTCGACGCACTGGGGCTGATAGCGCCTACCGCGCCACGCTTGTCGATCGTTGTGCTGCCGTTTGCCAATCTGAGCAACGACCCGGCGCAGGAATACCTGGCCGACGGGATCACCGAGGATCTGACGACCGACCTGTCGCGGATCGAGGACAGCTTTGTGATCGCCCGCAACACCGCGTTCACGTACAAAAACAAGCCGGTCGAGGTGAAGGAGATCGGGCGCCAGCTTGGCGTGCGTTATGTGCTCGAGGGCAGCGTCCGCCGATTGAACACCCAGGTGCGAATCAACGTTCAGCTCGTCGATGCGCAAAGCGGAGCTCACCTATGGGCCGAGCGTTTCGACCGCGATGGGCAGGACCTGCTCGGCCTGGAGACCGAAATCACCGGGCGGATCGCCCGCTCGGTCCGCTCGCGGATGGTCGCGGAGGAGGCCGGGCGCGTGACCGACCACCCGGATGCGCTCGACTATATCTTTCGTGGGCGGGCGGCACTGATAAAGCCGGTTTCACTCGCGACCTCGGACGAGGCGATTGCTAATTTCGAGCGCGCGCTGGTGCTCGATCCGACGGCAACCCGAGCGCAAATCGGCCTCGCCAGCGCGTTGATCAGCCGCGTTCTCGACGAGTTCAGCGGTGTCCCGGAAACCGACCTGAAGCACGCCGAGGCGCTATTGGACCGGGCGCTGGCGGCGGCGCCCAACAGCGCCTGGGTGCATTACGTCAGAGGTCAACTGTCGCGCGCCCGAGGGCGCTGCGATCAGGCTATTCCCGAATATGAGGCGGCGATCGCGCTCGATCGCAACTCCGCCCCCTCTTACGGATGGCTTGGCTGGTGCAAGCTCCTGACCGGGGACGTCGATAGGACGATCGCGCTCGAGGAGCAGGCGATCCGGCTCAGTCCGCAAGACCGATCGATCGGCGCGTGGTACGGCAGGATCGGTATGGTGCACCTGCTCGAAGGGCGCGCCGTTGAAGCCATCCGCTGGCTCGACAAGGCTCGCGCCAGGTACTCCGAGCAAAACCGTGCGCCGATCTACATCAATGCCTGGCTGGCCGCTGCGCACGCGCTCAACGATGAGGGCGAGCGCGCCCGGTCCGAGTTGGAAGAGGCTTGGAAGCGCGGCTTTCATCGCACGATGGCCGGGTTCAACGGCGATCCGTGGTACGCCAACCCTAAGGTCCGGGCACTGGCCGAGGCGACCTATTTTGTCGGTTTGCGCAAAGCCGGCATGCCGGAGGGCGGAGAGCGCACAGCACCAGCCCGACCGTGAACGCGGTGGCGATCCCGTGATCCGGGGCGTAGCATCAAGCCCCCACCCACCCCTCCCTCCCCCGGATGTGGGGGAGGGTCAGGGGGCGCATGGATCGGATAATCGCGGGCGAGGCAAGGCATGACGACGGCAGGCGGTAAGTCTCTAGCCGACAAGGTTGCGGTGGTCACCGGCGCATCGAGCGGGATCGGGGCGGCCAGCGCGCGGCTCTTCGCCGAAGCTGGCGCGCGCGTCGTCGTCGGGTACAACAAGGGGGTCGAGCGCGCCAATGCCGTCGTCGCGGAACTCGCCGGCGATGGCCACAAGGCGATGCGCCTGCCCCTCGAAGACACCGGGCAGATCAGGAAGGTGGCCGCCGCGGTCGGGGAGGAGTTCGGCCGCGCCGACATCCTGGTCAATTCCGCCGGGTTTACCCGGATGGTGCCGCACCATGATTTGGAAGCCCTGGACGACGAGCTGATCGACCAGGTGCTGACCGCCAATGTGCGCGGCCCGTTCGCAACGATCCGCGCCTTCGTGCCGCTGTTGAAGGCGTCGGGCGACGGGGTCATCGTCAACATCTCGTCGGGCGCGGCGCAGTCTGGCGGCGGCAGCTCGATCATCTACGGTGCCTCGAAGGCCGCGCTCAACACGATGAGCATGGCGCTGGCGCGGGTGCTCGGCCCGGAGGTCCGCGTCGTTGTCGTCGCGCCTGGCATGGTCCATACCGGCTTCGTCCCCGGCCGCACCGAGGAGATGATGGCGAAGGCGGCGATGGCGACGCCGCTGAGGCGTGCGATCGAAGCCGAGGACGTGGCCCTGGCGGTGATCTCCTGCGTTACCCATCTGACGCATACCACGGGGTCGATCATTAGCGTCGATGCCGGCGGGCGTCTCTGAGGGAGCAATGCCGAACATCCTGCGGCAACGCGACATCATCGACCGGCGGGCGCTTGCCGACGCGCTGGCGCGGGCCTTCGCCGACGCACCGTCGTCGTCGCCCGATCGCGGCCAGCTGGTGCCGCCGCTCAAAACGGCGCTGGCGCACGGGCGCGCCGAGATCCGCCGCCGCTTCGAGGCCGATGGCATCGCCGTGCGGACGGTTCGGGAACAATGTTTTCTGGTCGATCAGCTGGTCCGGGTGCTTTACGACTTCGCCAGCGAGACGGTCTATCCACTGGCCAACCCGACCGCCGGCGAGAAGATGGCGATCGTCGCGGTCGGCGGCTATGGCCGCGGCGAGATGGCGCCGTTCTCCGATATCGACCTCTTGTTCCTCTTGCCCTACAAGCTGACCCCGCATTCCGAGCAGGTCATCGAATATCTGCTTTACGTGCTGTGGGATCTGGGGCTCAAGGTCGGGCACTCGACGCGCACGGTCGCCGACTGCCTGCGCTACGCCAAGGCAGACCTGACGATCCGCACCGCGCTGCTCGAGGCGCGCTATGTGTGGGGCGAGCAGGCGCTTTACACCGAACTCAAGGCGCGGTTCGAGGCCGAGATCCTGCGCGGCACTGCGGCGCAATTCGTCACCGACAAGCTGGCCGAGCGCGATGCCCGGCATCAACGGGTTGGCGACAGCCGCTACCAGCTCGAACCCAACATCAAGGAAGGCAAGGGCGGGCTCAGAGACCTCCACACCCTCTACTGGCTCGCCAAATACATCTACCGCATCGACGATGTCGCCAAGCTCGTCGAGCTGGGCGTGCTGTCGGCCGAGGAGTCGGCGCGGTTCGAGCGGGCCCAGAGCTTTTTGTGGACGGTCCGCGTACACCTGCATTACCTCGCCGGGCGCGCCGAGGAGCGGCTGACCTTCGACATGCAGGCCGAGATCGGCGCCCGCATGGGCTATACCGACCATGCCGGCGCCCGCGGCGTCGAGCGCTTCATGAAGCATTATTTTCTGGTCGCCAAGGATGTCGGCGACCTGACCCGCATCTTCTGTGCGATCCTCGAAGCCGACCAGCAGCGCAAGCCGCGCCTTCCGTGGCTGCGCTGGGGAACAGGGCGGCGCGTGCTCGCCGGCTTCGTGCTCAGCGGCGAGTGGCTGACGATCCCCGGCGAGGATTTCTTCAAAAACGACCCGGTTGCGCTCATCCGGCTGTTTCATGTCGCCCAAGAGCACGACCTCGACATCCACCCGCGTGCGCTGCGTGCGGTGACGCAGTCGCTGCGCCTGATAGACGCGCGGCTGCGCGAAGATCCCGAGGCCAACCGCCTCTTCCTCGAAATCTTGACCTCGAAGAAAAATCCGGAAATCGCCCTGAGACGGATGAACGAAGCCGGTGTGTTCGGCCGGTTCGTTCCGGATTTCGGCCGCGTCGTCGCGCAGATGCAATACGACATGTATCACGTCTACACGACCGACGAGCACACGCTGTTCGCGCTGGGCATCCTGCACCAGATCGAGACCGGCCAGTTGAAGGCCGAGCTGCCGGTGGCCAGCGAGATCATGCCGACGATCGTCTCGCGCCGGGCGCTCTACGTGGCGACGCTGTTGCACGACATCGCCAAGGGGCGCGGTGGCGACCATTCGCAGCTCGGCGAGAAGGTCGCGCTGAAGCTGGGGCCACGGCTCGGGCTTTCGGCCGAGGAGACCGAGACCGTCGCCTGGCTGGTGCGCTGGCACCTCCTGATGAGCAGCATCGCCTTCAAGCGCGACATCGGCGACCCGCACACGATCCAAAGCTTTGTCGATAGGGTTCAGTCGCCCGAGCGCCTCAAGCTGCTGCTGGTATTGACCGCCGCCGATATCCGCGCCGTCGGGCCGAAGGTGTGGAACGGCTGGAAGGCGGCGTTGCTGCGCGAGCTCTATCACAGCGCCCTCGACGTCATCTCCGGCGGGCTTACCGTCGAGGCGCGCGACTCGCGCATCGCCGCCGCTCAGGCCAAGGCGCGCGCGCTACTGCCTGATTTTTCCGAGGAAGAGTTCGCTGCGTTCACCAGCCGCGGCTATCCGTTCTACTGGCTGTCGCTCGACGCTGAGACACATGCCCGCCACGCCCGCCTGATGCGCGAGGCCGACGCCAGTGGCGCGCCGCTGACCGTCGAAAAGCGCATCGACCCGGCGCGCGCGGTGACCGAGGTCACGCTCTACACCGCGGACCATCCCGGCCTTTTTTCGCGCATCGCCGGGGCGCTCGCGGTGTCCGGCGCCAACATCGTCGACGCCCGGATCATGACGATGTCGAACGGCATGGCGCTCGATACGCTGTGGGTGCAGGACCACGACAACACGCCGTTCGACCGCCCGGACAAGCTGGCAAAGCTCGCCTTCACGTTCGAGAACGTGCTGACCGGCGATCTGAAGCCGCACATCGAACTGGAGCGCCGGCCGGCAATCCCCAGCCGCACCAGCGTCTTCACCGTGCCGCCGCGCGTCCTCATCGACAACCAGGCGAGCCGCTCGCACACCGTCATCGAGGTCAACGGCCGCGACCGGCCGGGCCTCCTATGGGAAGTGACGCGCGAATTGACCCGGCTCAGCCTCCAGGTCTCCAGCGCCAAGATCTCGACCTACGGCGAAAAGGTCGTCGACGTGTTCTACGTCAAGAACCTGTTCGGCCATAAGGTCGAACACCCGCAAAAACTCGCCGAGATCCGCACCGCGCTGGAGGCGGTCCTAGCCAAGGGCAACCGCGCCCCCGCCATCGCCGCCCCCACCCGACGTGCCCGGGCGGTGGTTGCGGCCGCGGAGTAGTCGCCTTTTCCACGAATTACAGAATTTTGCGAACGCAAGCGCCAGCTTGCGTGCTCAGGCAGCGTAATTGAGCCGCAGCCCCGGAGCCGGCCAGTCGACGGCGACGAGGCGGCCGGTCCAGGAGAGGGTCAGGTAGGCGGTCTTCAGGTCCGGCCCGCCGAAGCAGATGTTGGTGCACATCGGGTCGGGCATCTTGTGGTGCTCGATGTGGCGGCCGTCGGGCGAGATGATTGTGACCCCGCCGTTGACCAGCGTGGCGACGCAGATCCGCCCGTCTGCCTGCACCGCCAAGGAATCGAAGCGCTGGTAACCGCCCATCCCGGCGACCAGCCTTCCGCCATGCGGCGACGGCCAGGGCTTCTTCTTCAACACCCCCGGCGCCTCGATCGGGAAGGCCCAGAGGCGCGCCGCCTCGGTCTCGGCAACGTAGAGCGTGTTGCCGTCCGGCGACAGGCCGACGCCGTTCGGCGTCACCATCGGATAGGCGACTTCGGTGATCAAGGAGCCGTCGGCTTTTGCGTAATAAAGCGCGCCGATATCGATGTCGCGCGCCCGCCGCTTGCCGAGATCGGTGAAATAGAAGCCGCCATGCGCGTCGAAGACGAGATCGTTCGGTCCCTTGAGCGGCACCTCGCCGCATGCGCGATAGAGGATTTCGATCGCGCCGGTCTCGATGTCGACCCGCTCGATGCGGCCGCCGGCGTAGTCGCGCGCCTGCGTCAGCGGCCGGATATTGCCGCCTTCGCGGTGCCATTCGAAGCCGCCGTTGTTGGCGAGATAGCACTGGCCGTCCGGGCCGATTGCGGCGCCGTTCGGCCCGCCGCCGGGATGCGCCACGATGCTTTTCGTTCCGTCGGGCGCAACGCGGGTCAGTGTGCCGGCGGCGATCTCGACGAGCAGCACCGAGCCGTCGGCAAGCGCCACCGGCCCCTCGGGAAACTGCAACCCATCGGCGAGCGTGCGCAGCTCCATCGGCCGGCCTCTATCAGGCGGCAGCCGGCGGCGCCATCAGCGGCCAGTACCATTGGAAGAAGCTGCGGTCGAGCGGGGCCGCGGTGCTGCCGTCGCCGCTGTCGCGCAGCACCTCGCCGATCGGGTCGGCACCGTTGCCGGCGTGCGCCGGCGCGTCCGGCTTCGGCATCTGTACCAGCTCGACATCGGTTTGGCCGGGATAGCGCGGCACGAGGCGCAACAGCACCGCGTCGCCGTCGCGCAGCGCGACCAGGCTGAGCGGCCCGAGTTCGACGACCGTGTCGCAACTATCGGCACCCAACGCCAGCTCAGGCGCCGCCCAGAGCAGCCGACGCAGCCGCTTCCAGTTCCAAGTCGTCTTGTATTGCGCCCGGGTCGGCTTGCGCTCGCCGAGGTCGTCGGGGATGATGCCGAGATCGACGGGCCCCGCCTCCGGCGGTGTCGGCGCCACCGCCGACGGATCGACGAGGATCAGCCCGCGCTTGATCTGCATCGCGTAGCGCGGCAGGCGAAAGCGCGAGCGGTCGGCCATGTTCGGCCGCAAGAGCGGGTCGGTCAGCCGGCCATCGAGGGCATAAAACCAGCCGTGGTACTGGCAATAGAGATGCTCGGCGCGGCCGCTTTCCGCCTCGCAGACACGGTAGCCGGCATGCAGGCACGAGTTGCGCAGGGCGTGGATGTTCTCCTCGTTCTCGCGCACTAGGACGATCGAGCGGGAGCCGAAATCGACGCGCAGATAATCGCCATCGGCGGCGAGTCGGCTGGCGTGGTCGACCGCCAGCCAGGGTTGCGTGAAGATCTGCGCCAGCTCGGCGGCGAACACGTCGTAGGCCTCGAACAACTCGGGCGCCGGCGCCATCTCGCTACCGCCATCAAGTTGCTCGCCGATTGCCTTGATGCTTTCGGGAAGCTCCATCGTCACGTCCTCGAATTTAGCCAACGCTGCGCTATAGCGGGGTTTCGCCGCCTTGCCTACAGCAGATCGCGCGCAACTCGTATGCGGGCGCGCTTGACAAGCGGATGCCGCGCGACGTTCCGTCCGCCGATTACGCCGAGGGAAGGAGCCACAGATGTCGATAACCGCGATGCCGGCGGTACGCATGAACGAAGCCGAATGGCAGACCCGGGTCGATTTGGCCGCCTGCTACCGCCTCGTCGATCTGTTCGGCTGGTCGGATCTGATCAATACCCGCATCACGGCACGGGTGCCGGGCCCGCACGAGCATTTTCTGATCAACCGCTTTGGCATGTTGTACGACGAGGTCACGGCCTCATCGCTGGTCAAGATCGACATCGACGGCAACAACGTCGATCCATCCGACGAGGCGGTCAATCGCGGCGGATTTGCGATCCCCGGGACGATCCATCGGGCGCGGCCGGAGATCGCCTGCG
>DASYUS010000324.1:0-1661 GCA_036000945.1 Allostellaceae bacterium | reverse complement strand
GCGGCAGGTCCGCGGCCGGGATGTCGCGGCAGATTTCGCGGCCGAGCGCCGGGTCGGCGCCGCTGGCACCGCCGACGACGAGGTGATAGCCCTCGGCCTCGTCGTCGCCGCCAATGTCGACCTTGGTGGCGAGGAGGCCGATGTCGCCGACATAATGCTGGGCGCAGGAATTGGGGCAGCCGGTCAGGTGGATGTTGAGCGGCTGGTCGAGCGCGAGGCGCGGCTCGAGGTGATCGGCGAGCGCCAGCGCATCGCGCTTGGTGTCGGCGAGGGCGTATTTGCAGCCGGCATTACCGGTGCAGGCAACAAGGCCGGCGGAAATCGCGCCGGCGCGGGTGGCGAGACCGAGTGCCTCGATTTCCGCTACAGCATCGGCGGCCTGCGGCTCGGGTACATCGGAAAGGATGAGGTTCTGCCAGACCGTCAGCCGCAAGGTGCCGGAGCCGCGGCGCTCGGCGATCTCGGCGAGGCCGCGCAGCTCGTAGGCGGTCAGGCGGGCGGCGCGCGCGATGATGCCTATATAGGAAAGCCCGGCTTGCGCCTGGGGGTGCACCCCGATATGCGCCTGCCGGTCGATCGGGCCGCGCGGCTCGCACATCTCGCGGCCGGCGAAGCGCCAGGGGAATGGCAGATGCTGCGCCGCCTCGGCCATCACCCTGTCAAGGCCCCAGCGCTCGATCAGATAGGTGAGCCGCGCCCGATTCCTGTCCGTTCGGTCGCCGTGGTCGATGAAGACGCGTAGTATTGCCGCGGCTGCGGCGACCACCTCATCGGCGGCGAGCAGCACGAAGCTGTCGCGGGCAAAGCTGCCGTGGCCGGTCAGCCCGCCGAGCAGCATGCGGAAATAGACGCCTTCCGGGACCGGCTGGCCCGCTCCGACCCTGACCGCGGCGAAGCCGATGTCGTTGGTGTCTTCGAGTATCGCAATGCGGCCGCCGCCGTCGAAAGCGATGTTGAACTTGCGCGGCAGGCCGTACAGCTCGCGGTGGTTGAGAATGTGGTGGTAGAGCGCTCGGGTCAGCGGCCGCGTGTCGATCAGCTCGTCCGGGTCGATGCCGGCGAGCGGGCTGCCGGTCAGGTTGCGGATGTTGTCGGCGCCGGCGCCGCGAGAGGTCAGCCCCAGCTCCTGCACCGCCTGCAGCACCGCGATCGAATGCGCGGCGCCGATTTCGCGGATCTGCAAATTGGCGCGGGTCGTGATGTCGAGAGTGCCGCCGCCGCAGCGCTGCGCTATGTCGGCCAGCCCCGTCGCCTGACAGGCCGACAGGATGCCGCCCGGCAGGCGCAGGCGCAGCATGAAGGCGTCCTGATTGGGCGCGACATAAAACAGGCCGTGGAATTTGTGACGGAAGACGTCGAGACCCTTGGGGAACCGTCCAGCCGCCGCGTTGGCGGCCATCTCGTCCCACATGTCGAACGGGTTCTTCTCGCGCTTCGCCATCTCTTCCGGCGCGAGGTTGCCGCCGGCGGCAACCGCCCGATCTTGCGCCGCAATATGGAGTAGAGCGGGATCGACGGGGTGTGGCGCGGCGGCGGCACCGGCAGGCACCGGTGCCCCAGCTGCCAGTGCATTAGGCACCGAAATGCCGCGTTTTTTGGCAATCCCGGCGATGAAGCCTTCGAGGAATTGCTTCTGATCGTCGGTAAACCCGCTGTCCTGC
>DASYUS010000323.1:0-3133 GCA_036000945.1 Allostellaceae bacterium | reverse complement strand
GTCAACCCGCTCCTGGTCGAAGGGCAGGTGCGGGGAGGGACGGTGCAGGGGCTGGGGGGCATCCTCTGCGAAGCCGTCGCCTACGACGAGGCCGGGCAGCTCTTGAGCGGCACGCTGATGGATTACGCGCTGCCGGTTGCGGCGGACATCCCCTGGATCGAGGTGATGCACCAGCACTCGCCGTCACCGCTCAATCCATTGGGCGTCAAGGGCGTCGGCGAGGGCGGTGCGGTGGCGCCGCCGGCGGCGATCGCCAATGCGGTATGCGACGCCCTGGCACCGTTCGGGATCGAGATCAACGCGACGCCGCTCCAGCCGGCGCAGATCGCCGCTTCTGTGCGTTCACCCGGTTGAGCAGGCGGCGGCGAATGCCGCGCCTTTGCACGACCAGGGTGGAGAGAGGCCGCGATGCTCGCGTTCGAGTGGCAGGAACTGGAAAAGCTGGGCGAGCGGCTGCGTGTGCTGCACCATCGCTATGCCGCCGCGCAGCGCACCGCGCATGTCGGGCTGGTCGAGGGCCTGAAACGCGACCTCACCCAGGCGCAGCAGCAACGCGACCGTCTGCTGCGTTACATCCAGGTCTGTTATCGTGTGGCTCCCGGCGAGCGGAACCGGGCATCGCGGGAATGGCGCCGATTGCGTCGCGCCGTCGCTGCGCGGTCTGGCATTGCGCCGCAGCGGGTTCGCTGGTGAAATCGGCGGCGTGACGACGACGCTCCCGCCTTTCCGGATAACGATCTGCGGCATCCCCGAACTCGGCGAGCATTGCGCCGCCGGGGTGACGCATGTGCTGTCGATCCTCGATCCGGAATGGCCGGACCCGCCGGCCTTCGCCGATTTTCCGCCGCACCGGCGGCTCGCCCTGCGCTTCCATGACGTGATCGAGCCGCTGCCCGATCGGCTTGCGCCGTCGCGCGCCGACGTCGAGCGGCTCTTGGCCTTCGCACGCGAGCTAGAGGAGGTCGCCGGCAACCATCTCCTGGTGCACTGCCATGCCGGCGTCTCGCGGTCGACGGCGGCCGCGGTGCTGATCCTTGCCCAGGCCTCTCCCGAACGCCCGGCCCACGAGGCGCTCGGCCGTGTGGCGCAGATCCGGCCGCGGGCCTGGCCCAATCTGCGGATGCTCGAATTCGGCGATGCGCTCCTGGGGCGCGACGGCGAGATCGTCGCCGCCGCCGGGGCGATCTACCGCCGGGTGCTCGACCGCGACCCCTACCTCCAGGAGGCGATGATCGACGGCGGCCGGGCCCGCGAGGTGCTTGCCGCGCTCAGCCGGCCGAAACCCTGATCGTGATCCCGGCGCTGTTTCTCGTCATTCGGCGCATCGTTCCTCGAGAGCGCGCAGCCGGTTGTTGAAGCGCTGGTGCTGGACGAGCATTGCCCGCCGCTGCTCGGCCATTCTGTTCTGCGCCGTCTCCAGCCGCAGCAGGATCGCCGTCTGCACGGTCATCTGGTCGCGGAAATCGTGCATGTCGTCTTGCAGGCCGCGGATCATCCGGGCGAGGAATTCGAGGGTTACCGGGTTATCCGACATGTTCGGCCGGTGTTTCATCCGCGGCGGACCGGGCTGCAACAAAGATAGGACAGGCAGCAAGGAAAAACCAGCGCATGACCTGCGTCTTCGGCGCGGTGTAGAACACGGCGCGAATGTTGGCGGGAGAGAAGGATGATCCGTGCGGCGCTTGTCGGGATCGGGCGGTGGGGGCGGACGCTGGTCGGCGCGATCGACGGGAAGAGCGCGGCGATCCGCTTCACCACCGGGCACAACCGCACGCGCGCCAACGCGGAAGCGTTTTGCGCCGAGCACGGCATCGCATTGAAGGACAGCCTCGACGAGGTGCTCGCCGATCCGGCGGTCGATGCTGTCGTGTTTGCCACGCCGCACAGCGAGCATGGCGAACATGTCGAGCGCGCCGCGGCTGCCGGCAAGCACGTCTTTATGGAAAAGCCGTTCACCCTCGACCGCCGGAGCGCGGCGCGGGCGCTCGATGCGGTGGCACGCGCCGGGGTGGTGCTCGGGGTGGCCTATCCGCGCCGCTTCCACCCGAACATGAAGGAGCTGAAGGCGCGCATCGGCGATGGGCGCCTCGGCACGATCGCCCATTGCTATGGCGAGCAGAACGGCCCGGCCGGCCTCTTCATGAACCCACAGTCCTGGCGCGCCGACCCGGCCGAGGCGCCGGCCGGCGGCATGACGGCGATGGGCGTCCACAACCTCGACGCGATGATCCACCTGTTCGGTCGGGTCGACGAGGTCTACGCGACGAGCCTGCGCCGGGCGGTCGCCTATGATGCCGAGGACACCACCAGCGTCATTCTCGGCTTTGCTGGCGGCGTGTCGGCGGCATTGCTGTCATCGCTGGTCACCGCCGTCAGCTACCGCCTCGCCGTCTTCGGCACCAAAGGCTGCGCCGAGCTGTTGACCCCGGAATACGATTTCCACTTCACCCCGACCCCGGCAGCAATGCCGGCCGGCCGCCACACGCAGCCCCCGCCCGAGGTGATCGAAAGCCGCCGCTTCAACGGCATCCTCGCCGAGCTCGAAGCCTTCGCCGCGGCGATCCGCGGCGAGGCACCCTATCCGATCCCGCCCGCGGAGATCCTGCACGGCGTCGCCGCCTTCGAGGCAATCGTCCAGTCCGCCGCGACCCACCGCCCCGTCAAGGTCGCCCGCGATTAAGGCGCGCACCCATAACGGAAAACGCGCTAAGTTCGTGCGCCGCATCGCGCCGATCCGAGATGCCCCTTTCGCAAGCGACAGCCGACCTCCTGCGCCACCTCGCCAGTCGTCCCGGCCACGACGAGGTGAAGGCTGATTTCCAGCAGCTGCTCGTCGCCGAATTCGGGGTCGAGCGCGGCGATCTCAGGTTCGAGCAGAGAGCGCCCGCAATCAGGGGGCGACTCGACGCCCTGATCGGCCGCACCGTGTTCGAGTCCAAATCCAACCTCGACCGCGAATGGCAAGACATCGAGCGCCGTATGCCGGACTACCTCGCCGACCGCGAGCGCGAGGAAGGGGAGCACTTCATCGGCCTTGCCTCAGACGGGGAGAAATGGGCGGTACTGAGGTTGGAGGCTGGCGCACTGGTCGTGCTGAAGCGCACGGTGCTCGACGCGGACAAGGGCGAAGCGT
>DASYUS010000322.1:0-5187 GCA_036000945.1 Allostellaceae bacterium | reverse complement strand
GGTCTCGAAATACTGCTCGATGACCTACCACAATTACGGGCCGACCGCGGCGGTGATGAACCTTGACCTGTGGAACGGCCTAAGCCCGGCGCAGCAGAAGCTGTTCCAGGATGGTTCGCACACCGCCCAGGCGAGGGTGCGCGACCTCACCGAAAGCGTCGACAACCTCGCCAAGGCCAAGGAACTGCTCGAAGCCAAGGGGATGAAGGTGAATTCCGCCGATGTCGGGGCCTTCCGCAAGCTCGCCGAGCAGAAGGTGTGGCCCGCCTACAAGGCGCAGTTCCCCGAAATGTGGGACTCGATCGTCGCGACCAAGGTTTGAGCGGGTGCCAGCTATCGCCCGACCTACACCGCCCCTCACCCCGCCCCTCTCCCCGCCAGCGGGGAGAGGGAGAGCTGCTACAACTCGCGAAAACATGCTCGATGGATGTATGGGCCGCGGCGTCAGCGTTCCCTCTCCCCGCGCGCGGGGAGAGGGACAGGGTGAGGGGCTGCCACCGCTCACGCTCTACCGGGCCGGGTTATGACCGCACTCGCCTCGGGTGTTTCCCGCCGCTGGCGGGTGCGCGACATCGTGCTGCTGGCGCCGAAAATCGTGTTGACGGCGCTGTTGGCGCTGGCGATCGGCGACATGATCTTCGGCGTCTTTATGCGCTATGTCGTGACGGCGATCACCGACCGGCTCGATGTCGACCCGTTCAATTTCTTCTTTGTCGAGGAGGTCGGCGAATACACGCTGGCCTGGCTGACGATGATCGGCGCCGGGATCGGCATCGCCGACCGCGCCCATTTTACCCTCCACGTGCTGACCCATCGCTTCCCGCTCGCGGCGCAGCGGGTGATCCATGTGGCGACCCATCTCTTGATCGCCGCCTTCGGCGCGCTCGCCGTGTGGTATGGCGTGCAGCTGGCGATCGTCAACAGCCAGCTGACCTCGCCGGCCCTGGAGATCAACCTCGCCTGGCTCTATGCCGCACCGGCGGTCGGCGGGGCGCTGATCATCCTTTATGGCATCGCCGCAATCTTCGAGAAGCCGCCGCCGGACGAGGCCGACGAAACCGGAATTGCCGCCGCCGGAGACGATTGATCATGCTGCTCGCCGCCACCGGCCTCATCTTTGTCGTGCTCGTCGCGTTTTCGGTGCCGATCGTCTTCGCGCTCGGTACCGCAGCGGTGACCGGGCTGATGCTCGGCGGCCATTCGCTCGAGATGCTTGCCTCCAGCCTGGTCGGCGCCTCGCAGAACTGGATCCTCCTGGCGATCCCGAGCTTCATCTTCGCCGGCACGGTGATGGAGCGCTGCGGCATGTCGAACGCGCTGGTCGATTTGGCGCGGGCGCTGGTCGGCTGGCTGCGCGGCGGCCTCGGCATGTCGGTGATCGTCGTCTCGTATTTCTTTTCCGACATCTGCGGGTCGAAAATGGCCGAGGTGTCGGCGCTCGGCTCGACGCTGATGCCCCCCTTGCGCCGCGCCGGCTACCGCTCGGAGGACGGCGCCTCGCTGATCTCGGCGGGCACCGCGATGGGCATGCTGGTGCCGCCGGCGATCTTCATGATCGTCATCGGCGAGGTTACCAACGTCTCGGTCGTGGCGCTGTTCCTCGCCGGCTTCATCCCGGCGGCGGTGATCGGGGTGTGCCTGTGCATCCTGGTGGCGATCCAGGCCTATCTCCTCGGTTGGCCGAAGGACACGCGGCCGAGCCTCACCTTCCTCTTGCGCGCGCTGCGCGAGGCCGCGGTGCCGCTGGTCATCCCGCTGGTCATCCTCGGCGGGTTCTACCTCGGCGCCTTCACCGCGACCGAGGCGGGGGCGATCGTCGCCCTCTATTCGATCGTCGCGGCGCGGCTCTACTACCGCAACCTCTCCTGGATCGAGATGCTGCACATCGCGTACGAGAGCGCGGTGCTGACCGCCGTCGTCGTGTTCCTGCTCGCGGTGGCGACGATCTTCCAATACCTGATGGGCGTCTCCGGCGTGCCGCTGCTGCTCGGCGAGCTGCTGCGGCCGCTCGAGTCGCAGCACTGGCTGTTCCTGACCGGGGTGGCGCTGATCACGATGCTGTTCGGCATGGTGCTCGAAGGGCTGCCGGCGGCGGTGGTGCTGATCCCGGTGGTGTTCCCGATCGCCACCCGGCTCGGCATCAACCCCATTCATTTCGACATCGTGCAGACCGCCGCGGTCGGCATCGGCCTGTTTCTGCCGCCGATGGGCGTCGGCCTCTTGATGGCGCTCAAATTCGCCGAGGTCCCGGTCGGGCAGCACGCGCGGGGCTACTGGCCCTATGTGCTGGCGCTGCTGGTCGGGTTGATGCTGATCATCTGCCTGCCAGAGCTGAGCCTCGCGATCCCGCGCAGCGCTGGCTTCGTGCGCTGATCGATAGCGCGCCCGATCAAGCGGCCGCTTCCGCCGGATTCCCGGCGGCGCCGGTTGCCGGCTGGGCGACCCGGGGAAAATAGAGGTGCACCGCCGTGCCGATCCCTTCGGCGCTCTCGACCCGGGCGAAGCCGCCAAGCGCGCGCATCGTCTGCGCCGCGGCGGCGGCCGAAGGTCGCTGCGTCGCGGATGGATCGAAGATGCGGTCGAGCGCTTCTTCGGCAAGGCCGGGGCCGTTGTCGCGCACGGTGATGCGGACATACTCGCCGAGCTGCGCGCCGGGCGTCTCGGCGACCGAAGCGGCGTCGAAAGCGAAATTGCGGGTGCCGACGATCATTTCGCCACTGTTCTTGAGGTCGGCGGCGGCGGCGGCGACCAAGTCGAGCACCAGCAGCCGCACGGTTTGCGCTTCGGCGCGGCAATGCCACAGCTGCGGCAACAGCGACAGGCGGAAGGCGATGCGCCGCGGCACGCGCTGGCGGAGCGCCCGTTCGAGCCGGGACAGCACGGCGTTGAGGTCGTCGGCCGGCAGCGCGGCGGCGGACTCCGGCCCGACCGCCGCCGGGGCCGGTGCAACCGGTCGCCGGCGCCGCCTCAGCCAGAGCCACACGATGACGGCTAGGCCGGCAAAGAGCGTCGCGCCGAGGATCGTGAAAGCGCGCAAATCGGTCCGGTTGCGCGCCTCGGCATCGGGGTCGTAGACGAAATCGTCGGCGGCGGCGGTGCGCAGCAGGGCGCCGACCCCGAGAAGGCTCGCTTCGATGCGCTCCCAGCGATCGGGGTTCGAGTGGCCGAGCGCGATTTCGGGATAGCGCGCGAGCCGGCGCGCGAGGCCGGCCTGGTAGCGGGCGAAGCCGGCGGGGTCGGCGATGCCCGGCGGGCGCGGCAGCTCGGCGACCAATCGCGCGGCGATCTCGTCCTGGTGCTGCAGCGCGTAATCCCAGCCCTTCAGCGATGCCGCGCGAAAGCTGCGCACCGTCTGCGGGTCGAGCCGAGCCAGGCGGCTGAGCGTGAACAGCGTGTCGCCATAAAACTCGACGCGATAATCGGCCGGGTTGAAGGATTTGAGCGGCAGCGCCCGTTCCTGCGCCAGCCACGGCAGCTCCCAGGCGGAACCGGGGGCGGCATCGAGGCTGCGGTCGGCGAGCGCCGCGGCGGTTCGGCCCTGTGTCAGAGCAACCGATTTGAACTTGGCCGGATCGACACCTTCGGCCTTGAGCGCGGTGGCCAGCTCGATGTCGAGGATGTCGCTCGCCGGCAGCCGTCCGAGCCTCGCTCTGGTGAGCGCGCCGGGCGAGGCGAAATCGGCGTCGGCCCGGTAGTAGACCATCGCGCCGCTCTCCTGGAAGACCGGCGCCAGCAGCAAGAGCGGCAGGCCTTGGGCGATGCGGACGACAAGCTCGGAGCTGCCGACGCCGAATTGCGCGCGCCCCTCGGTCACCTCGCGGACCGGGTCGACCGGGGATTCGCCGCTGCCCGCTCCCGGCTTGATCTCGACATCGAGCCCGGCGTCCTTGTAGAAGCCGTGCCACAGGGCGGCGTAATAGCCGGCGAACTCGAATTGCGCCGGGCCCCGCAGCTGGAGCACGAGCTTGTCGGCGGCGCTCGCGGCGTTGGCACAAATCATCGCCGCCAGGACCGCGGCTACGGCCGTCAATCTCGCCATCGCGCCCCCCAGCTCGCGCGCCCGGCCCCTGCGGTCCTGGGCCCGTGCAGTCTACCCGATTATCGCCGGGGGCATAAACGCCGGTGGTAGTCGCGCGAAGACTAACGCGCCTTCGGCGGCGGCAGGTCGAGGCGGATGTGGAGCTCCTTGAGGCGCTCGGGCGGCACCGCGGCGGGGGCTTGCATCAGCAAATCCTGCGCCTGCTGGTTCATCGGGAAGGCGACGATCTCGCGGATGTTGGGCGTGTCGGCCAAGAGCATGACGATGCGGTCGATGCCGGGGGCCGAACCGCCGTGCGGCGGGGCACCGTAGCGGAAGGCCTTGAGCATGCCGCCGAATCGCGCCTCGACCTCCGCGGCGGAATAGCCGGCGATCTGGAACGCCTTCACCATGATGTCGGGGCGGTGGTTGCGGATGGCGCCCGACGACAATTCGACGCCGTTGCACACGATGTCGTACTGGTAGGCCAGGATCTGGAGAGGGTCTCGGGTTTCGAGCGCTTCGAGCCCGCCCTGCGGCATCGAGAACGGGTTGTGGCTGAACTCGATGTGCCCGGTCTCCTCGTTGCGCTCGTACATCGGGAAATCGACGATCCAGCAGAAGCGGAAGGCGCCCGCCTCGACGAGGCCCAGCTCGTGGCCGATCCGGGTGCGCGCCGCCCCCGCGAGCTTTTCCGCCTCGGCCTTCGGCCCGGCCGCGAAAAACACGACGTCGCCGCCGCCAACCCCGGAGAGCTCGGCGATCCTGGCGATCTCCGCTGGTTCGAGGTTGTTGGCGATCGGGCCGCGACCGACCGGCGCGCCGCTTTCGCCCGGGTCGAAGATGATGTAGCCGAGGCCGGCGGCGCCCATCTCGGTTTTGGCCCAGTTGTCGAGCCGGTCGAGAAAGGACGAGCGCGGCCGCGACGCCGATCCCGGCGCGGGGATTGCCCGGACCACCCCGCCGCCCTCGACGATGCGCCGGAAGGCGCGGAATTTCGACCCGGCGAACACCTCCGACACGTCGGCGATGAACAGCGGGTTTCGGAGGTCGGGCTTGTCGGTGCCGTATTTGAGCGCGGCGTCGGCGTAGGTAATGCGCGGGAAGGGCAGCGGCGTCACCGTGCGGCCGCCGGCGAATTCCTCGAAGACGGCGTAGAGCACCGGCTC
>DASYUS010000321.1:0-4157 GCA_036000945.1 Allostellaceae bacterium | reverse complement strand
CCAAGCTGGACGCCGAGATCGAATACGAGACGGCGCGCGACGCGATGCCCGGTCGGCCAGGACCGCTCGGCCGACGCGGCGCCTAGCTGGCGATCCTGTCGAGGAGCGGCAGGGCCGGTTAACGCGCTTCGCATCGAAACGGGCTTGACACGTGTTCGGTTGTTTAATATTTAACCAATTAGTTATTTATCGTGTTGGTAAAATATGGTTACTTCCGATGCTCTCAGCGCCACGTTCGGCGCTCTCGCCGATCCGACCCGGCGCGCGAACCTGGCGCGGCTAGCGGCCGGCGAGACCACGGTCATGGTGCTGGCCGAACCGTTCACGATGAGCCTTCCGGCCATCTCCAAGCACCTGAAGGTGCTGGAGCGCGCAGGCCTCGTCACACGTACGCGCGCCGCGCAATGGCGACCCTGCCGCCTCGCTCCGGAGCGGCTGAAGGAAGCAGCCGGCTGGCTCGACGCGTACCGGGGCTTCTGGGAGGAGAGTTTCGATCGGCTGGCGGAGCATCTGCTCGACTTGCAGGCAAAAGGCACGACGCCGTGACCGATCCGCACGTCCTGGTAATCCGACGCGTTCTCGACGCCCCGCGCCATCTCGTTTTCGCCGCGTGGGTCGATCCTGTGCAGGCGGCACGATGGTGGGGGCCGCGCGGGTTCACGACCGTGTCGAACCGGATGGATGTCCGTGTCGGCGGCGAGTGGCGACGCCGGATGCGTTCGCCGGAAGGAACCGAACACGTCTCGCGCGGCATCTACCGCGAGATCGCCCCGCCGGAACGATTGGTCTTTACCTTTGCCTGGGAACAAGGCGGAGCGCCCGGACACGGACCGGAGACCGCGGTGACCCTGACCCTTGCCGATCTCGGCGACGGGCGCACCGAACTGACGCTGCGGCAGGAAGGGTTTGCGACGGCGTCGGCCCGCGACGGGCATTACCGGGGGTGGACCAGTTGCCTGCAGCGTTTCGCCGATTATCTCGGCGCAATCAACCGAGGATAAGCGCTATGCCCCACCGGAGCGGCCCGCCGGAATCCTCGCGCCTGCCCTTCTTTTACGGTTGGGTCATCGTCGCCGCCGGGATCGTCATCACCTGCATCGGGTTTGGCACGGCGTTGTCGCTCGGCGTGTTCCTGCAGCCGATGTCGGTGGCGACCGGCTGGTCGCGCGCCGGCATCTCGGCGGCGGCGATGATCGATTTTCTGGCCATGGGGTTCGCCTCCCTGTTTTGGGGCGCGCTGTCGGACCGGATCGGCACGCGCCTCGTCGTGATCTCCGGCGGCATATTGTTGGGGCTCGGGCTCATCGCCGCCAGCCAGGCGGCGACGCTTGAGCAGTTCCTGATGGCGTTCGCTGTTGTCGGCGTCGCCGCCGGCAGTTTCTATGCGCCGCTGACCGCGACGACGACGCGCTGGTTCACGACGCACCGCAGCCTTGCGGTGGCCTTGGTCTCGGCGGGGATCGGGCTGGGCTCGACCGCGATTGCGCCCCTCGCCAGCTGGCTGATCACCGCCTATGACTGGCGCACCGCGCTCGCGCTGCTGGGCGTTTTGGCTTGGTTCCTGATCGTCGGGGCGGGTCTGTTGGTCCGACGACCGCCGCCGTCAGCCGCGGGAACAGCGGCCTCGCGAGGTGACGGCGAACGCGAATTCACGGTGGCCGGGGCGCTGCGGACCCCGCAATTCGCCGCCATCGCATTTACGCATTTTGCCTGTTGCGTCGCCCATTCGGGGCCGATCTTCCACATGGTGACCGACGCGATCGATTGCGGCGTTGCCCCGATGGCGGCCGCGACGGTCCTCGGCGTCGCCGGCCTCTCCTCGGTCGGCGGGCGCGTTCTGTGTGGTCTGCTGGCCGATCGGTTCGGCGCCAGGGAGACGCTGATCGCCGGGCTTGCGGTTCAGGCGGCGGCGATCAGCCTCTACCTGTTTGTCCGCGACCTCACCACCTTCTACGCGCTGGGCGCGCTGTTCGGCCTCGCCTATGGCGGGATCATGCCGCTTTATGCGACGTTGGTGCGCGAATATTTCGGCGCCCGGATCATGGGCACCGTGTTTGGCGCGGTCGCGATGTTGTCGACGCTCGGCATGGCGGTCGGTCCGTGGACCGGTGGCTGGATCTACGACAATCTCGGCGGCTATTTCTGGCTTTACATCGCTTCGACGGCGATCGGGCTTGGCGCACTGGCGATCGCCGCCACCTTCCGCCCGCCCGAGCGATCGGCGCCGTTGCGGGCAGGGCTCGCCCCCGGCAACTAGGAGGTAATGCAGATTGCCACAGCCTAGTAGAGGTGGCAGGCGACGGTGTGGCCGCGTGATTTCTCGGCCAGCACCGGTTCCTCATCGGCGCAGCGCGCCATCGCAAACGGGCAGCGCGGGTGGAAGCGGCAGCCGGACGGCGGGTTCAACGCGCTCGGCACCTCGCCGCTGAGGACGATCTCCTCGCGCGTCTCGTCGGGATGCGAGGGCAGCGAGGCGGCGAACAGCGCCTTCGTGTACGGGTGCAATGGCGCGTTGCAGAGTTCGAGGCTCTCGGCGACCTCGACCAGCTTGCCGAGATACATGACCGCCGTCCGCTGGCTAAGATGCGACACTGCGGCCAGGTCGTGCGCGATGAACAGATAGCTGACGCCGAGCCGCGACTGGAGTTCTTCGAGCAGCCCGATGATGTGCGCCCGGATCGAAACGTCGAGCGCCGACACCGGCTCGTCGAGCACGATCAGCCGGGCATTGGTGGAGAGGGCGCGCGCGATCGCCAGCCGCTGACGCTGCCCGCCGCTGAATTCGTGCGGGAACAGCTGCGCCATATCGGGGCGCAATCCGACCAGCTCCAAGAGCTCGGCCACCCGCGCACGGATCTCCTGGCGCGACAGCGTCTCGTGCGCCTGCATCGGCTCGGCAATGATCTCGCCGACCCGCATGCGCGGGCTCAATGAGCTGTACGGGTCCTGAAAGACCACCTGAACCTGGCGCCGATAGTCGTGCAGCTGGCGGTTTGGCAGGCCGGCGATGTCCTTGCCCTCAAACGCGATGACCCCGGCGGTCGGCGGCTCGGCGGCGAGGATCAGCTTCGACGTGGTGGTCTTGCCGCAGCCCGACTCGCCGACCAGCCCCAGCGTCTCGCCGCGGTGGACCGTAAAGCTGATGCCGTCGACCGCCTTCACCGCGCCCGCCGCGCCCCACAGCCCCACGCCCTTCACCGGGAAGTGCTTTTTCAGGTCGCGAACCTCGAGCAGCGGCTCAGACATGCTCCACCGCAGGTTCGATGTGCGGCGTCACGGCAAACCAGCAGCGCGCTGTCGCGCCTTCGCCAGTGCTCTCCTCCGGCGGCTCCTCGTTGCGGCAGCGCCGCGTCGCCATCGTGCAGCGCGGGTGGAAGCTGCAGCCGCCGGGAAGCTTCGACAAATCGGGCGGCTGACCGGGAATCGCGTAGAGCGGCTCCTTGGTGCCGAGCTTCGGGATCGATTCGAGCAACGCCTTGGTATAGGGGTGGCGCGGGTTGTAGAACAGGCCGCGGACCGACTGCATCTCGACAATCTTGCCGGCGTACATCACCGCGACCTTATCGCACATCTTGGCGACGATGCCGAGATTGTGGGTGACAAAGATCAGCGCGACCCCGGTCGCACGCTGCAGATCCTTCAGCAGGTTGAGGTATTGCAGCTGGATCGTGACGTCGAGATTGGTCGTCGGCTCGTCGGCGATGATCAGCTTCGGGCCGCCGGCCTGGGCGATGGCGCCGACGATGCGCTGCCGCATGCCGCCCGACATCTGGTGCGGAAACTCCCGGAAGCGCTTCTCCGGCGAGGGGATGCGCACCGCCGCCAAGAGCTCGGTAACCCGGCGGCGCAACGGCCGGCCGCGCAAGAGACGGTGATAATAGGCGGGCTCGCCGACCTGGTTGCCGATCGAGAACAGCGGGTCGAGCGAGGCCATCGGGTCTTGCAGGATGCTGGCGATCTGCCGGCCGCGCACCTCGCGCATCTCGCGCGGGCTGAGGTCGAGCAGGTTCTGGCCGTCGAGCTCGATCCGGCCGTCGACGATTTGCGCACTGGGCGCCAGGAGCCGAACCAGCGAATGACAGGTCGTCGTCTTGCCGCAGCCGGATTCGCCGACGAGGCCGAAGGTCTCGCCGGCCTCGATTGTGAAGCTGACGCCG
>DASYUS010000320.1:0-2607 GCA_036000945.1 Allostellaceae bacterium | reverse complement strand
CCCGCCCGGCTCGCCGGCAAGCGGGTCGCCGTCGTGCTGTCGGGTGGCAATATCGACCGTGCGCTGTTCGCCGAGGTGCTGGCCGAGCCCGATCTGGAATAAACAGCGCGAAGCATTATCCTCAAGTCATGGGCCTCGCTCACAAGCTTTTGACCGTTGAGGAATTCCTCGACGCCTGCCCGAACGACCAGCGGCATTACCAGCTGATCGACGGGATCATCGTCGCCATGGCGCCGCCGGCAATCCCACACCAGATCATCGCCGGCACTCTTACCGGCGAAATCTACGCTGCAATGGGGCCAACCGACCAGACTGCTCGGTGCGCAGCCAGGCCGGCATCGCGCCGCAGGGGCTTAAGGGCCGCAATCATTTCGAGACCGACATCACCGTCACCTGCCGGTTCGCCCACGACTACCGGGGCATCAATGCCGAGCCGGAGCTGATCGTCGAGATCCAGTCGCCCTCGACCGAGCGCGACGACCATTTCGTCAAGCTGCCGCAGTACCAGGCCCTCCCCAGCCTCCAAGAGATTCTTTACGTCGAGAGCGAGCGGGTCGCCGCGACGGTCTACCGCCGCGCCGGTCCGGACTGGGATGCCGCCGGTCCGGACTGGGATGCCATCGAAATCAGCGGGCCGGACGCCCGGCTCCGCCTCCAGACCATCGGGCTCGACATCGCACTTGGCGAGGTCTATCGCGGCGTGCCCAGGCTCCCGTCAGCGCTCAGTCCCTGACGATCTCGCGCGCGATCAGCATCCGCTGGATGTCGCTGGCGCCTTCGTAGATCTGGCACACCCGCACATCGCGCCAGATGCGCTCGACCGGAAAGCCCTCGACGTAGCCGTAGCCGCCGTGGATCTGGATCGCGTCGGAGGCGACCCGCTCGGCCATCTCGGAAGCAAATAATTTGGCCATCGCCGCCGCTTGCAGGGCCGGTTCGCCGTTGTCGCGCCGTTCGGCGGCATCCAGCACGAGGCCGCGTGCCGCAGCGATCTGCGTCGCCATGT
Source organism: Allostellaceae bacterium (assembly GCA_036000945.1). Taxonomy (GTDB): domain Bacteria; phylum Pseudomonadota; class Alphaproteobacteria; order ATCC43930; family CGMCC-115725; genus DATARH01. The sequence goes on along the minus strand of DASYUS010000320.1, from coordinate 1,601 downwards.
CGGCGAGGCGGAAGGCGACCGCCTGGTGCGCGATAATCTTCTGTCCGAAGGTCTCGCGCTGCTTGGCGTAGGCGACCGCTGCCTCGTAGGCGGCGCGGGCCATGCCGACCGCCTGCGCGGCGATACCGATGCGGCCGCCTTCGAGGTTGGCGAGGGCAATCCGGTAGCCCTCGCCCTCCTGCCCGAGCATCAGGTCGGGGGTCAACTCCATGTCCTCGAACACCAGCTGGGCGGTATCGGAGGCGCGCTGGCCGAGCTTCTTTTCGAGCCGCGCGACCCGGTAGCCCGGAGTGGCGGTCGGCACGATGAAGGCGCTGATGCCGCGGCGGCCGGCGGGCGGGTCGGTCACCGCGAAGACGATCGCGACCTTCGCGGTCGAGCCCGAAGTGATGAACTGTTTGGTGCCGTTGAGCACCCAGCGATTGCCGCGGCGCCGGGCGCGCGTCCGAATCGCGGCGGCGTCGGAGCCGGCCTCCGGCTCGGTCAGGCAGAATGCCGCGATGTCACCTTGCGCCATCGGCGTGAGGAAGCGCCGCTTCTGCTCCTCGGTGCCGAATTGCCGGACGGCGCCGCAACAGAGCGAATTGACCGAGAGGATGGTTGAGGTGGCGCCGTCGCCGGCGGCGACCTCCTCCATGGCCAGCGCATAGCCGACATGGTCGGCGCCGGCACCGCCATGTTCGGGCGGCACCAGCATGCCCATGAAGCCGAGCCGGCCCAATTCGGCGACGGCCTCCTGCGGAAAGCGCGCCTCGCGGTCCCATTCGGCGGCATGCGGCGCCAATTCGCGCTGCGCAAACGCGCGCGCCGTCTCCTGCAACAATTGCTGTTCGTCGGTGAGCCTCATTCGATCGCCTTTCGGCGCGCGGTGACCTCGATCTCGATCTTCATGCGCGGGTCGACGAGGCCGCAAATGAGGGCGGTTGCGGCCGGCCGGATCGCACCGAACACCGCGCCCAGCACCGGGACGATGCGCGGCCAATCGGCGGCATCGGGGACGTAATATCGCACCCGCACGATGTCGGTCAGGCTAGCGCCGGCTTCACCGAGCGCCGCCTCGATGTTGCGCAACGCCTGGCGGGCCTGCTCGGCCGGGTCATCTTCGATCGTCATCGCGGCATAGTCGAACCCGGTCGTGCCGGCGACAAACACAAACTCACCATCGACGACCGCCCGGCTGTACCCGGAAGCCGCCTCGAACGGCGAGCCCGAAGAGATCAAGCGGCGCATCTCAGCCTCCGCGGGTCGCCTGCAGCTCAGTCAGCAGCCTATCCAACGGCTCGGCCAGATATTCGAGCGTAGCGGGTTCGGCCATCGCTACGCCGTCTCCTGGAAAATCTCGCGGCCGATCAGCATGCGGCGGATCTCCGAAGTGCCGGCGCCGATCTCGTAGAGCTTGGCGTCGCGCAGCAGGCGGCCCGTCGGGTAGTCGTTGATGTAGCCGTTGCCACCGAGGATTTGCACCGCGTCGAGCGCCATCCGGGTCGCCGCCTCGGCGGCGTAGAGGATGGCGCCGGCGGCGTCCTTGCGCGTCGTCCGGCCGCGGTCGCAGGCGCGCGCCACGGCGTAGACATAGGCGCGGCAGGCGCTGAAGGCGGCGT
>DASYUS010000319.1:0-7932 GCA_036000945.1 Allostellaceae bacterium | reverse complement strand
CCCGCAACGACGCCAAGGGTCCCTTGTTCTCGACCGACGAGCGGGTGGAGATCGTCCGCGACGAGATGAACCACCTCGAAAACGGCGATGCCGGGCGCATTGACGTGCGGCCCTTCGACACGCTCTTGATGAGCTTTGCCGAGTCGGTCGGCGCCAGCATCATCGTCCGCGGGCTGCGCGCGGTCTCCGATTTCGAATATGAGTTTCAGATGGCGGGGATGAACGCGCGGCTCAACCCGAATATCGAGACCGTGTTCCTGATGGCTTCGGACCGCTATCAGTTCATCTCCTCGCGCTTCGTCAAGGAGATTGGCGCGTTGGGCGGCGACGTTAAGCATTTCGTCAGCCCGCGGGTCGCCGAACGGCTGGTGGCGCGTTTCAACGGCGTCGAGCCGCAACCCCGCCGCCGCAAGTAGTCGGAGCCGGGCCTATCGGCGGTCGCGGGTAGCCCCTCTCCCGCATCGCCGGAGGGGACGGGGCTCGGCGTGCAGCGACGGGAGGGTAGGGGCAATTCCCGGCAGGCTGCTCCGGAATCCGCCCCCTCACCCCAAACCCTCTCCCCCGGAGGGGGAAAAGAGGATCTGGGGATCAGCCGTGGCTTTGCAGGCGCATGTCGCGCTCGTCGTCGAGCCGCACCACCGAGCCTGCGGCCGAACCCAGGTTGAACTTGCGCAGGAAGGCGCTCATCGCCTGCGCCATCGCGTCGATCTCCTTCTGATCGGCGTCGAGTTCCTTGAGCTCGTCGGCATGGCGCGCCAGCATCTCGGCGCGGCGCGCCTCGAGCTGACGGCTGGCGCGTTCAATCGCATCGATCGGCACGATTTCATCGGACATGGCGGCGACTCCTTCGCTCGCAACTTGCGGCTCGGCTATCTCGGCGTCGTTCGGCTGGGCGTCCTCGACCGCGGCAACGCCTTCCACGGGTTCGGGCTCGGGATCGGGCTGGAGATCGGGCTCGGGCGCGGGATCGGCTGCCGGCTCGGCGCCATCCTCGATCGCCGCGACGCCGCCTGCCCGCAGTGCCGCGCGCCGCGCTTCGGCGACGGCGATCGCCTCTTCCAGGGCCTGAACGAGCGTCAGGTTGTTGCTCAGTCGCGCCGCGGAGAGACGCGATCGCGCCGCCGCGATATCCGTCGTCACGCGCTGCAGTTCCATCTCGAGCGAACTCATCTGGAAAATCCTCCGGCGGCGTAGAGCGGCCGCACATCCGATTGCGTGGTGAGATCAGGACCATCGAGGGTATTGCCACCGCCACCGCCGGCCGGCCCCGCGGCGGGCATCGGGTCGCTCGATCGTCCATCGTCAACCGTATGGCTTTCAAACTCGCGCACGAACGCGGGCATCATGTCGCCGGCGATCGGCCGGCTGATGTAGTTGCCCTGCACGCGGTCGCAACCCAGCTCAATCAGGGTTTTCAAGAGCTCGTCGTCCTCGACGCCCTCGGCAATGCTCGTCAAGCCGAGATCGTGGCCGACATCGATCAGGGTTTCGACGATGGCCCGGCAATCAGCGTCGTTCATCATTTGCGTGACGAAGGCCAGATCGACCCTGATCGCGGCGAACGGCACGGTCTGAAGCTGGACCAGCGAGGCATAGCATCGTCCGAAATCTTCTATCGACAGCTTGACGCCGCTGAGGTGCAGGCGGGTGACCCGATCGATGATCTGCGCCGGCGCGATCGTCACTTCGGGCTCCGGCAGTTCGAGAGTCAGGAACGCCGTGTCGAGTGCGGCATTTTGGCAAAGCCGCTCGACCCGGTCCGGCAGATCGGCATCCTCGAGATCCCTACCCGAAAGATTGACCGAGACCTCCAGGGAAAGCCCGTCGGCCCGCCATTGCATCGCCTGGCCGGCCGCGCTGGCGATCACCCAATCGGTGAGGCTGCGGGCGAGGCGGGCGTCCGATGCAAGCGCGATGAAGCGGGCGGGAGGCACGTCGCCGTGCATCGGGTGGTGCCAGCGTACCAGCGCCTCGGCGCCGGCAATTCGCCCCAGGCGCCAATCGAGCATCGGTTGATACTCGAGAAACAGCTCGCCCGCCGCAATCCCCGCCGCGAGATCGTCGGATGTCAACGGCGCCGGCCCCCGGTTCGATCCGGCGAACCGTTCGCGCAAATTGTCCACCCGCACGTCGCGCGTCGTTGCGCCGTCGCCGCCTTGGCGTCCGATCGACGAGCCGATATTGCGGAACCTGTTTTTGATCATCCGCATCGACGTATCTCTACAATCTCGCGGCGAGTCTATGGTGCATCGGTTAACTCCAGATTAAGCAAACCGCACGATCTGGCGCCATCGTGCGCGCGCGGTTGCCGGCGGTGTTAGACGGTGTTCCCTCGGCCTCTGCGGTGCTATAGGCAGGTGAGAACGGAGATGCCGATGCTGCCCCTGGTTCTCTCGTCCGACTCGCACGTGTTCGAGCCGCCCGATCTGTGGCAGACCCGCATCGATCGGGCGTTCCGCGACCGCGCACCGCGGATCGAGCGGATCGGCGGCGCCGACCAGATCGTCGTCGAGCGGGATCAGGTCCTCTCCGGGATCGGCCTGATCTCGAACGCCGGTGCGCGGTTCGAGGCGCCCGAGACGATCTCCGCCCAGGGCCGCTTCGAGGACGTGCACCGCGGCGGCTACGACCCCGAACAGCACTTGCAGGACATGGCGCTCGACGGCGTGGCGGGCGAAGTCCTCTATCCCTCGCAGGGGCTCTTCTATTTCAAGGTCGCGGACCCGGGGCTGATGTCGGCGATCTTTCGCGCCTACAACGACTGGCTTGCCGAGTTCTGCCGCACCGACCCCGCTCGCCTCAAGGGCATCGCGATGATCAACCTCGACGACGTCGAGGACGGGCGCCGGGAGCTGGAGCGCGCCGCCCGCCTCGGCCTCTCCGGTGCGATGATCACCGAGTATCCGGCCGAGGACCGGCGCTACGACCAGCCCGAATACGAGAAGTTCTGGGCCGCCGCCGCTTCGCTCCAAATGCCGCTGAGCCTGCACACGGCAACGCGGCGGCAGGGCAAGATCCGCGGCGCCGGCCCCGGAACGCTACGCGACGCCAGCAGCCGCGCGACCAAGGCGTTCTACCCGGCATTGTCGATGTGCGACCTGATGTTCTCGGGCGTCTTCGAGCGCCATCCGCGCCTCGTGCTGGCCATCGTCGAGTTCGAGCTGGCCTGGGCGCCGCACGTGCTCGCCTCGATGGATTACACCTATCGCGAGCGCCACGGCGAGGCGCTCTACCGCTTCCGGGACGGCATGCGCCCCAGCGACTTCTTCCGCCGCAACGTCGTCCTCAGCTTCCAGGAGGACGCCGTCGGCATCCGCCTGCGCGACGTCATCGGCGTCGACAACATGATGTGGGGCTCCGACTACCCGCACAGCGAATCGACGTTCCCCCAATCGCGCAAGATCCTCGCCGAGATCTTGGAGGGCGTCCCGGCCGACGAACAGGCCAAGATCGCCGCCGGCAACACCGCCAGGGTCTACAATTTCGACGCGGCGAAGCTGGCGGAGTGAGCTTCCGAATGAGCTACCGGACCGGGGACTTGGGTCAATTGATCAGACCATAAACGTCAGCGAGCGTAGGTGGGTTGAGCGGAGCACCCATCATTTCGCTACCGGTATCGGTGGGTTTCGCTCCGCTCAACCCACCCTACAGATCACGCCGGCAAAAATCAGTTCGGCACCCAGGCGGCGGCGCGGATCTCGCCGAATTCGCGGGGGATCTTGCGCCAGGAATGGCCGGCGTCTTCGGTGACGTAGACCTCGCCGAAGAGGCTGAAGGCGACGATGCGGTCGGGCTCGGCGGCGTGCGTGGCGAGGCCCCACATCGTGCCGTTGGGCTGGCTGGGGAGGGTCAGGACCTGCCAGGTCTCGCCGAAGTTTGTCGAGCGCAGCACGAAACCGGTTTGCCCGGTCGTCGTCTCGCCGCAGCCGGCGAAGAGGACGCCGGGGTCGTCGGTCTTGACCGCCATGCCGCGGGCATACGGCAGCGGCCATTTCTCCCTGACGCCGAGAGGCTCCCAGCTGTCGCCGAGATCGCTGCTGATGAAGACTTCGCGCGCCGTGCTGGCATAGAGCCGCTTTGGCTCTGTCGCCGCGAGCGCCACCGCGTGGATGTCCGGGTCGTACAACCCGCCGTCGAGATGCGCCCAGGTGTCGCCGCCGTCGCGGCTGCGGAAGACGCCGTCGATTTCGACTCCGGCCCAGACCGTGTGATGATCGTCGGGATCGACGACGAGGCTGGTCACAAAGGCTTCGCCGATCGAGCACTCGCGGGCGGCGCCGATCGCCAGTTGCTCCCATCGATGCCCGCCGTCGCGCGAGCGATAGACCCCGGACGGGCGCGTCCCGGCAAAGAGAATGTCGGGCTCGACCGGGTCGATCGTCAGCGACCAGATCGTCGGCAACGCGCCATCGGCGCCGAGCCGCTGCCAGCGTGCCCCGCCGTCGCGGCTGATGAACAGGCCGGTATCGCCACCGGCGAACACGGTATGCGCCTCTTTGGGATGGGCGACCAGCGCCTGGATGCGGCTGTTGAGCGGAAAGGGCGCCCGATGCCGCGTCCACGACCCTCCGGCATCCGGGCTGTGCCAGACACCCCAGCCGGCCGTTCCGAGACAAATGCTGTAATCCGCCGCCATAAGCCGCCCCCGTCGTCTCGGTCGCTAACCGCTCAGAACCGCCGCAAACATCTTCCGGTGGACCATAAGGCACCGTGGGTTGGTGCGGGTGAAGGGACTTGAACCCCCACTCCCTTACGGGAAGCAGATTTTGAGTCTGCCGCGTCTGCCATTCCGCCACACCCGCACCGGGCCACGGCGCCTATCCTTGGCAGCGCCGTCGGCAGAGCGGGATTCTGCCCCGAGGCGGACCTGCGATGCAACTCATGTCATCGCCGATTGCGGCAGCCCATGCCCGCTTTGCGGCGGGGTTATCCCGGGCGATCGCCACGCCCGGTGGCGCCGCTTGACGTCGTACATCGCCCGATCGGCGGCGGCGAGCAACGTGTCGGCGGTGGCGCCGTCGGTCGGAAACCAGGCGGCGCCGATGCTGGCGCTGACCACGTCATTGGCGATCTCGGCGATCGGCGCCTTGCCGATCTCCGCCTCCAGCCGCTCGACCAGCACCGCAAGCCCCGGCGCGGACTGGGTGTCGGGCAGCACGGCGACAAATTCGTCGCCGCCCAGGCGGGCGACGAAATCCGAGCGCCGCAGGGCGCGGCGCAACCGCCCGGCGGTGATCTGCAGGACCCGGTCGCCGATGTCGTGGCCAAATCGGTCGTTGACCGTCTTGAAGCCGTCGAGATCGAGGTAGAGGAGCACGAGATTGCGGCCGCTGCGGCCCGCCGCCGCCAGCGATGTCTCCAGCCATTCGCCGAGGTAGCGCCGGTTCGGCAGCTGGGTGAGCGGGTCGTGCATCGCCCGGCTCTCGCTCGCCTGCTGGCGCTCGCGCAGCCGGTGGATCGAGACGCTCAAGAGGACGAGCGCGACGATGATCGACAGGTCGATGACCAGGACGACGAGCGCCAAGAGGACGTAGATGTCGTGGAATTTCAGCGTGTATTGCTCGTGCCGCGCCTGCTGCACGATCGACAGCGGGTCGCCAGTCGATTCCTGGAGGGCCGCGATGACCTCGGCCTGGTGCGTCCAGACGCCGATCTGGATGCCGGCGGCGAGCACGATCAGCCCGCAGACCGCGATCATGACCAGCCCGAACCGGATATTTCTCAAGGAAGCGCCCCATCTTCACCGGACCTGCGCGGCTTGCAGAGTTTATCACCGCTTTCGCCACTCACCGATAGGTTGCGCAAACATGCCGCAGCCCGGATGGCGATGGGTTGTGGAAACCAGCTGATGGAGATCCGGCGGCCCGATGCACCGGCGGGTTTGAGCCGATGTCGCGCGAGGCCGATGGGATTGCGGCCGACGCTAGCCCTTGACCGTCAGCGCCATCCCCGGCCGGCATTCCCAAATGACGGTGCGGCCGCGGCGCAGCACCATCGGCACCGCCGGATAGCGTTTTCCCACCTGCGTCACGCCGCCGTCATCGGGCGTCATCCCGGTCGCCCATCCGATCGCCGTGCTGTCGCCCAGATGCTTCGCGCGGCGCCGCTTGGCCTCGTAAATGACGCCGGCGCCTTCGCTCGACGGGCGCGGCTGGCCATAGATCAGGACGTACTCGATGCCCTCCGCAAGCGCTCCTCCGATCATCGCCGAGGCTGCTTCCCCCGCAGGCCGCGATCGCGACACTTTCCGGGATCCCGCGCTCCTCGACCGTAGACCGGTCGCGCGCGAGAACTCGGCCGTTGCATCGTGGTCTATAAGTTGTGCAAATGACATTGATAACCAGCAATACGCGTGTATATCATCTCTGAATGCGTGTCAATGAGGTTCGGACTACCCAAGGACGGGTGAGCGCATGGTGTTGCGTACGCAACCTTCGGCGCGCGATCGCTGCGCGCTCACGGTGCGGTTGCACGCCATAGCCCGGCAAATGACCCAAGGCGGAAAATATTTTAGCCGCATGTGATCCATTTCACATCGATTGCGCGCGTCTGACGCTACCTTCCAGTCGATCGGGCGGGGCTGACGCCGTTCCGGTCGCCTCGCGGAGGTTCAGGTCATGCGAAACGCGACACCGTTGCGCTGGATCGAAGAGGCGGAGGCGCGCCAGGTACTGACCGTGGCACGGTTCGACCAGGCGCCGACGCCCGCATGGCGCGAGCGGGCCCGGGAAGCGGTCGCCCAATGGCTTTCCCGGTCGCGCTCGTGGCCGATCTTGGAGTACCCGACCGGCTGGCCGGTGCTGGCGGCGCAGCCCGCCCTGGCCAGCCCTCCCTCTGGCCGCCGCGATCATCGGCGCGACGATGATGACCGCTCTTTCAGCCAGTGGTGAGACGCCGCTTCGAGCCCGAATTTGCGCGGCGTGACCCGGTCGTCTACCGCCCGGCTGCCCGGATCGCGCGCCACAGGCGCTCGGGGCTGGCCGGCATCGGCACCTCGCGGATGCCGAGTGGTTGGAGCGCGTCGACCAGGGCGTTGCCGACCGCCGGCATCGCGCCGACCGCGCCGGCTTCGCCGGCGCCCTTGACGCCTAAGGGGTTGGTCTTGGTCGGCACCGGGTTGCTCTCGCAATGGAAGCCCGACAGATCGCCGGCGCGCGGCATCGCATAATCCATGAACGAGCCGGTGACGAGCTGGCCCGATTGGGCATCGAAATGGATGTCTTCCATCAGGATCTGCCCGATTCCCTGGACGATGCCGCCCTGGATCTGCCCCTCGAGCAGGAGCGGGTTGAGCACCGTGCCGACATCGTCGACGACGCTGTAGCGCAGGATCTCGACGGTGCCGGTGTCGGGGTCGATCTCCAATTCGCAGATGTGGACGCCGTTCGGGAAATTCTGCTCCTTGGCGCTGAACGCGGCGCTGCCGACAAGGCCCGGCTCCATCCCCTCGGGCAGGCTGCGCGGCTCCCAGGCCGCGGCCGCGACATCGGCGAGCGAGAGCGAGCGATCGGTGCCGGCGATCGTCAGGACACCGTCGTTCAAATCGATGTCGGCCTCTGAGGCTTCGAGCAGGTGGGCGGCGATCGCCTTGGCCTTGGCGACGATCTTCTCGGTCGCGAGGTAGACCGCCGAGCCGCCGAGCGTCGCCGAGCGCGAGCCGCCGCTGCCCTCGCCGATCGCCACCTTGTCGGTGTCGCCCTGGATGTACTGCACCTGATCGGGGTGGATGCCGAGCCGGTCGCACATCAGCTGCTTGTAGATCGTCTCGTGGCCCATCCCCTGGGTGATCGAGCCGCTGACCAGGCTCGCCGTGCCGCCCTTGTCGAAGCGGATCTCGGCCGCCTCGAAACCGCCCGCAGCGGCGCGCTCGATCGTATTGGAGAGGCCGAAGCCGCGCAGCCTGCCGCGGGCGCGCGCCTCCGCGCGACGTGC
>DASYUS010000318.1:0-5267 GCA_036000945.1 Allostellaceae bacterium | reverse complement strand
TCGAGTTCGACCGGGTTCTTGCAGGCTTTCGGCAACAGGCACGGGTCGGCGGCGCGGTGGATGCGGGCGCCGGCCTCCTGGAGCCGGTCGAAGATCCACGATGCGGCCGTCGCCGGGTCGACCTGAACCGCTGCGCCTGATTTGGCGAGCGCGTCAAGTGCGGGGCCGAGGCGCTCCGGCGGCTCGATCGCAACGCCGTTGCCGAGATGGCGGTCGAGGCCGGGGGCGAGCTTCCTCCGGTCAATGAAGAGGGTGACGCTGCCGTTGTCGCGCAGGATCGCGAACGACAGCGGCAAGGGCGTGTGCGGCACGTCGCCGCCGCGGATGTTGAGGAGCCAGGCGATCGATTCGGGTGCGGTCAGCACCGCCGCCGCGGCGCCGTCATCGGCGAGCGCGCGGCCGATGCGGGCGCGCTTCGACTGCGCGGTCTCGCCGGCGAACCGGTCGGGGTGCGGCACCACCGGCGCGAGCGGCGAGGGCGGCCGGCCCGGCCAGACCCGGTCGATCGGGTTGGCGACCGGCTTGAGGGGCGCTCCGGCCCGCGCCGCGCCGCCCTGCAGCCGCTCGACCTCCTGCGGCGTGTGCAGCCACGGGTCGTAGCCGATGACGGCGCCCTTTGGCGCGCCGGCGAGCCAGCGCGCCGGCGGTTCCTCGGTCAGATGGCGGATCTCGTAGAGGTCGCCGTCGACCTGCGCGGCGGCCTGCAGCGTGTAGCGGCCGTCGACGAAGATTGCGGCGCGCTCGGCGAGCACGATCGCGAGGCCGGCCGAGCCGGTGAAACCGGTCAGCCAGGCGAGGCGCTGGCCGCAGCTCGGCACGTATTCGCCCTGGTGCTCGTCGGCGCGCGGCACGATGAAGCCGTCGAGTCCGCGTGCCTTCAGCTCCTCGCGCAACAAGGCGAGCCGGGCGGCGCGCGGCAGCCGAGCGAAATCCTCGGCCGCGAGCCCGTCGCGGTAATCCTCGGCGAGCCAGAGGCGCATCGCGTCCAGCGCCTCGGCGAGCGGTGACGGGGTCGGGTCGGCGACCAGCGCGTGCCAGGAGGCGGCCGCCTCGGGCGGCGCGGCGAGGATGCCGGCGATCAGCCCGGCGACACCGTCGGGGTCGAGCGCCGACCCGGCTTCCTTCAACAAACGCGCCATATGGCGCCGATCGGGCTGGGGTCCTGCTGCCGTCATGGACCGCTCCTTATCCGACGACCGAGATCGACACCGACGGGCGCAAGTCGAGGCAGACCGATAGCGCCTGATGCACCTCGTTGTTGAGAAACCGGTCGAACATCGCCTCACTCCCCGCACCCGGCTGCTCCATCGCCGGCAGTGCGGATTGCATCATCGCGTAGTCAAAGCGCGGCGCCCATTTGCGCGCGCCGAGGCGGGCCGTCGTCGAACAGTTGTCGACCATGTGGGCCACGTCCTTGAAGTCCATATAGGGGTTGAGCGAGTCGATTGCCTCGATGATCGACTCGTTGACGATCTCGGAATACGGGTGGCCCTTTTCGCGCAGGATGTCGACCTGCGCCATCATCGTTGCGACATAGATCCCGGCGGTGACCGGATGGACGACGGCTTCGCGGTTGCTGCGCAGCCCGCGCCCGACCTGCCACATTTCGGTGCCGGCGATCTCGGTCATCGGAAAGCGCGACAGCCGTTTGACGGCGGCAACGACGCTCCGGATCTCGTTGCCGCCGGCGACCTCGTCATAGATCTCGTAGAGGAGTTCGGAGGCCGGGCCGTAGGCGGCGCAATAAGCGCGGCGAAAGACCGCGCGGTCGGCCTCGCCAAGCGCCTCATAGACGCCGAGCAGCCCGTGCTTCGAGATCGCCTTGCTGATCGCCGAGGTGATGCTCTTGGCCGAATCGAGGAAGGCGTCGTCCTTCGCCGCGCCCTGCCCGCGATACCAGCGGTAGAGGCTCTCGGCGATGCCGTGCACGGCGCCGAGGAGAATGCCGCGCTCGCCGAAGATGTCAGATTTGTACTCGAATTCGAGCGTCGTCTCGAAGGTCACCGGCGAGCCGAGCGCGATCGCCCAGGCCAGCGCATAATCGGTTGCCTTGCCGGCGATGTCCTGGTGCACCGCAAAGCTGCAATTGATGCCGGCGCCGTCGATCTCGCGGCCCTGCTCGTAGAGCCGGCGGACCGATGGGCCCATCCCCTTCGGGCACACGCCGATGATGTTGATGTCGTCGCGGAAGCGCTTGCCGGTGCTCTGCGCGTAGGCGAGCAGAAAACCGTGCGACAGGCCAAGCGTCGCACCCGGCCGGATCGCCGCCATGATGCGATCGAAATTCTCCGCCTGCGCCCCGTCGGCGATCAGCAAAAGCACGAGATCGGATTCGCCGATAACCTCGTACATCTCGCCGAGAGTGCCGTTGGCCGCGGTGAACCCGGCCTTCTCGGCGCCGGCCATCGAGCTCGACCCGGCGCGCAGCCCGACCTTGACCTTGATACCGCTGCCGGTCAGCGACTCGCGCAGGTTCTGGGCCTGCGCCGGGCCTTGCGACGACCAGCCGATGACGCCGATCTGGCGGATCCCGGCAAAGGCCGCGGGCAGCAGCGGAAAGAGATGCCGCCCGCCGCGGACGATCGCCTCCTCGGTGCCGCCGAGCCGGATCTTTTCGATCGTGAAGACGTTGGAGCTGAACGACATTTCTGTGCCCCGGCGGCTGCCGAACATCGCGATCTCCGATCATAGAGCGGTTCGGTGCCGGGCAACAATCGATCTCCGCCGGTGCCGTTGTCTCAGATTGGGCTGGAGCGCGGCGGTATTTCCTTCGAGACGCGCCCTGCGGGCGCTCCTCAGGATGACGCTCTTTTTTAATGCCATCATAGACGTACGTCATCCTGAGGAGGCGCGAAGCGCCGTCTCGAAGGACGCTCGGCAGCGATGCAAATGTGAAATCTAGAGACGATCCGCTGATCCGGCTCGTTCCCGGCAATCGCCCGTTTGCCGCTGCCAGCCCCGCCGACGCTGCGCCCGTGGCTGGCCGCCGGACGAAATTTGTGCGACGCAATATCGCGCCTGGGGACCTATTGACCGGATGTAAGTGAGCGCTTACTTGTCCGCTCCATGGCGATCACCAGACTGGACAGCGACGAGCGCCGCAAGGCGATTGTCAGGGCGGCGGTGCCGCTCTTCGCGCGCAAGGGCTTTGCCGGCACCACGACCCGCGAGCTCGCCGAGGCCGCCGGGATCTCGGAGGCCTTGCTGTTCCGCCATTTTCCGAGCAAGCAGCTGCTCTACCGGGAAATCTTGAGGCTCGGCTGCGAGGGCGACCCGGCGCTCGAAAAGCTCGCCACACTGCAGCCGTCGACGGCGACGCTGGTCTGCATGGTCAGCTTTATGGTCCGCCGCTTCCTGCTCGGCGACGAGACGGACCGCGCCGAGCTCGACTCGCGGATGCGGCTTGTGCTGCACAGCTTCCTGGAAGACGGCGACTATGCGCGCGAGCTGTTCGCAACCGTCGGGGGTGCGGTGATCCCGCTGTTCGAGGCGTCGATGGCGGCGGCAATCGCGGCGGGCGATGTGATGCCGAGCGGCGACTCCCCGGCCAACCGCTTCTGGTTCGCCCATCATGTTGCGGCGATGATGGCGCTCGCCGCGCTGCCCGGACCGAGCTGCATGCCGTATTCGGGCACGCTCGACGACATCGTCGAGGCGGCCATCACCTTCATCCTGCGCGGACTTGGCATGACCGATGCAGCAATCGCGGCAGAGGATCTGACTCGCGGGCATGCGCTGCAATCGGCCGCAGATTAACAGGGTAGGCCATGGACGGCGATCTCAACCCCCTTCATTTGGACGACGCCGCATCCGCCGATGCGCAGGTGCGCGGGCCGTCGGATGGCGCGAGCGACAACCGCCCGAAGACGGTGCGCTGGTTGCTCATCGTCGGCGCGCTACTGGTGTTGGTGCTCGGCGGACTCTACGGGTTCAACCGGTTCCGCGCGCAGGCGATCGCGAGTTTCTTCGCCAACGAAAAGCCGCCGCCGGCGCAGATCGCCGCGGTCAAGGCGACCAGCGAGGCGGTGCCGCGGTTTGCCGCCGGGATCGGCTCGCTTGCCGCGGTCCATCAGGTGACGATCACGCCCGAGATCGGCGGCCGGGTGACCCGCATCCTGTTCGAGCCCGGCGCCGCGGTTGCCGCCGGCGATCCGCTGGCGCAACTGAACGATGCGCCCGACCGCGGCGACCTCCTCAATTACGAGGCGCAGGCCCGCTGGGCATCGGTGTCGGTGGAGCGCGCCAAGTTCTTGGCGCAGAAGCAAGTCGGATCGCAGGAGACGGTCGACCAGACCCAGTCGCAGCTCGATCAGGCGCGCGCCCAGATCATCAAGACCGAGGCGATCATCGCGCAAAAGCTGATCCGCGCGCCGTTCGGCGGGCGGCTCGGAGTGCGCCAGATCGAGCTCGGGCAGTATCTCAGCCCGGGCGCGCCGATCGTCACGCTGACCGAGCTAAAGCAGCTCTACGTCAATTTCACGCTGCCTTCGAGCGACCGCGCCCAGGTCAGGCTCGGGCAGCAGGTCAATGTGACCGCCGACGCGTTTCCGGGCCGCTCCTTTACCGCGACAATCACCACGATCGAGCCGCAGATCCGCGCCGACACCCGCACCCTGGCAGTTCAGGCGACGCTGGCGAACCCCGACGAGACGCTGCTGCCCGGGATGTTCGTCAACACTGCGGTGGTGCTGCCACCCGAGCCGGACCGGGTGGTGCTGCCGGAAACCGCGGTCGACTACACGCTCTACGGCGACAGTGTCTACGCGATCCGCCAGGACGGCACCGACGGAAACGGCAAGCCGGTTCTCAAGGCGTTTCGCACGCCGGTCAAGATCGGCGCGCGCTGGGGCAACAAGGTGGCGATCCTGTCCGGCCTCGACCCTGGCGCGCTCGTCGTCGCCGCCGGCCAGATCAAGGTACAGGACGGCGCGCCGGTCGTCGTCACCGGCAACCCGCCGCCGCAGCCGCCGGCCAACCCGACTCCGCAGTAGCCGGTGGCCACATGGTGTCACGTTTATTGTCATTCCGGGATGCCGCGCAGCGGCAGACCCGGAATCCATATTCCAGCGGCCGGTGTTCATGGGTTCCGGGTTCGGCCTCCGGCCGCCCCGGAATGACGGTGTTGGCAGCATGAAATTCACCGACATCTTCATCCGCCGGCCGGTGCTGGCGCTGGTCGTCAGCCTGCTGATCCTGCTGATCGGGCTGAAGGCGCTGCTTGGTCTGCAGATCCGGCAATATCCGCGGCTCTTCAACACGACGATCAC
>DASYUS010000317.1:0-2305 GCA_036000945.1 Allostellaceae bacterium | reverse complement strand
CCGCGCCCTGATGGCCCTGCTCGACCACGTCGGTTGAGTCCTACCGCGCGCGCTGTTCCCTGCCCGGCGCGGAGACGGTAATCTGCCGGCAACCAACGCGGGCGGGGGGCCGATGCCGAGCAGCGACGACGGGAAGCGGTCGCGCCCAGGGCGGTTCGGATCGGCGCTGATCCTCACTGCCCTGTCGCTGTTGATCGGCGCCTGCGCGCCGATCAACGAGTCGGCGCCGCCGGGCGCCGCCAACTCGCCGATCGCGGCGGAACCATTGCCCGGCCCGATTGCCCTGGCGCCCAGCATCACCGGCGCGCCGGCCGCCTCGTCCACGCCGCGCCGGTCCGCGCCGGCCGTCGCGACCCAAACGCCGTCGCCCGAGCCGATCGAGGCTGCCGCCACCCCGGCACTGCCGCCGACGCCGACAGCGACCGTTGCCGCCCCGGCAGCGTCGCCAAAGCCGGTGCCCGCCGTCGCGACGCCGGCAACGCCGGCAACCGCCGTTGCGGCGCCCGCGCCGACCGCGTCGGTCGAGGATTCGGTCCCGATCCCGACCGGCCCGCTCCCGCAATGCCCGCCGGGCACGATCGCGATGTGGAGCAAGCCCGATATCATCGGCACCCGGGTCGGGATCTGCCACACGCCGCGCCCGCCGAAGTGACGCCGGGTCACCCCGCCCGCAGGTACTGCACTGCCTCGTCGCGCTGGAAGAGGTAGAGGAGGAGGCGCAAGGCGGCGCCGCGCGGGCTGGCCAATTCGGGGTCGCGTTCGAGGACGAGGCGGGCGTCGTCATGGGCGATGGCGACCAGCTCCTCGTGCCGCGCCAGATCGGCGAGGCGCAGCGCCGGCAGCCCGCTCTGCCGGGTGCCGAGCACCTCGCCGGCGCCGCGCAGCCGCAGATCCTCCTCGGCAATGCGGAAGCCGTCCTCGGTTTCGCGCAGGATTTGCAGGCGCTGCCGGGCGACCTCGCCGAGCGGCGGCTGGTAAAGCAGCAGACAGGTCGAGGCGCCGGCGCCCCGTCCGATCCGGCCGCGCAGCTGGTGCAGTTGCGCCAGGCCGAAGCGCTCGGCGCGCTCGACCACCATCACCGTCGCCTGCGGCACGTCGATGCCGACCTCGATTACCGTCGTCGACACCAGGAGATCGACCGGGCCGTCGGCGAATTCGGCCATCGCACGGTCCTTCTCGGCGCTCTTCATCCTTCCGTGCACGAGCCCGACCCGACCCGGCAACAGCTCAGCGAGCGCGCGGTAGCGTTCCTCGGCGGCGGCGAGGTCGGCGGTCTCGGATTCCTCGACCATCGGGCAGATCCAGAACACCTTGGCCCGCCGGATCAGCGCCCGGGAAATCGCCCCGACGACCTCGTCGAAGCGGTCGAGCGGCACCGCCCTGGTATCGACCGGCAGGCGCCCCGGCGGCTTCTCGACGAGGCGCGACACGTCGAGGTCGCCATAGGCCGTCATCATCAGCGTGCGCGGGATCGGCGTCGCGCTCATCAGGAGCGTGTCGGCGTCATGGCCCTTGGCGGCGAGCGCGAGGCGCTGCTCGACGCCGAAGCGGTGCTGCTCGTCGATGATGGCGAGCGCAAGGTCGCGGAAGACGACATCGGGCTGCACGAGCGCGTGCGTGCCGACGACAACAGGCGTCAAGCCCGAGGCGAGGCTCGCCAGCATCGATTGCCGCGCCCGGCCCTTCTCGCGCCCGGTGAGGAGACCGATTTCAACCCCGGCCGGAGCGGCAAGCCGCGTCAACACCTGATGGTGCTGGCGCGCCAAGACCTCGGTTGGCGCCATCAGCGCCGCCTGTGCGCCGCTCTCGACGGCAATCAGCATCGCGACGAGGGCGACGACGGTCTTGCCGCTGCCGACATCGCCCTGCAACAGCCGCATCATCCGGGTCGGCGCCGCGAGGTCGCCGGCGATCTCGGCCAATGCCTGACGCTGGCTGCCGGTCAGGGCAAAGCCGAAACCGGCTTCGGCCGGCGCCTGCAGTGCGCCGGTGCCGCGCAGCACCCGGCCGCGCAGCCGCCGGCGGCGCGCCCGCACCAGCGCCACCGCAAGTTGCGACGCCAGGATTTCGTCGTAGGCAAGGCGTTCGCGCGGCGGCGTCGCGGGGTCGAGATCGGTCTCCGCCTGCGGCGTGTGCACGGCAGCGATTGCCGCGTTCCACACCGGCCAGCGGCGGCGGGTGCAGAGCGCCGGATCGAGCCATTCAGGCAGCTCCGGCGCGCGCCCCAGCGCCGCCGCGACGGCCCGTGCGGCGATGCGCGAGGAGAGCCCGGCGGTCAGCGGATAGACCGGCTCGATCGGCTTCA
>DASYUS010000316.1:0-4406 GCA_036000945.1 Allostellaceae bacterium | reverse complement strand
CGTTCGCCAATAAGGCCGGCCATCCGCATTGGCAGCTCGACGTACTCGAAACGGCGCGGGATCGGAGGCCCATCGCGCCGGCTCGCTTCGGTGGTTTCGAAGAGCCTCTGTCGCTCGTCGAATTTCGGCAAGCGGCCCCTGCGGATATTCTGCTCGGCCTGACGATCGAGCGCATGCATCTGGCAAGCGCCGCGCCTTGGTGGCGGTGGCCGATAATTCCGATCGCCACAGCTCCTGCCGATGTCGCTGAGCTCGATCGGTGGATTTTAGGGTGCATATCCTACCTTCGCCAAGAGGTGCAGCGCTGCAAAATCATCCCGCTTTTTGGGTGATTTTGCAGCGCTGCACTAACGTTTATGCAGACGAGAGCCTAGGGAAGAAACCTTCATTGGCAACTCCGAACTTCGGTTTTGAGCGCCAAGGCTGTGGCTCATCCGCTCGTCGGGACGTTGACGACTTAAAGATATCTTTATATGTTCAACTCATTTGGCGCCGCGTTGCGCCATAGGAGACACACGCATGCCCGAGTTTACCGATTACAAGGTTGCCGATATCGCGCTGGCCGGCTGGGGGCGTCGCGAGATCGCGATCGCCGAGACCGAGATGCCGGGGCTGATGGCGCTGCGCGAGGAGTTCGGCGCGGCAAAGCCGCTATCCGGAGCGCGCATCGTCGGCTGCCTGCACATGACGATCCAGACCGCCGTGTTGATCGAGACGCTGGCGCATCTCGGCGCGACGGTGCGCTGGTCGTCGTGCAACATCTTCTCGACGCAGGACCACGCGGCCGCCGCGATCGCCGCCAAGGGCATCCCGGTCTTCGCCTGGAAGGGCGAGACCGAGGCAGAATACGAATGGTGCATCGAGCAGACGCTGCGCGGGCCTGATGGCTGGACGCCGAACATGGTGCTCGACGACGGCGGCGATGCGACGAAAATCATCCACGACCGGCACCCGCACCTCTTGGCCGAGATCCGCGGCATCTCGGAAGAGACGACGACCGGGGTCAACCGGCTCTACGACATGGTGAAGGACGGCACGCTGAAGGCGCCGGCGTTCAACGTCAACGACAGCGTCACCAAGTCGAAATTCGACAATCTCTACGGCTGCCGCGAGAGCCTCGTCGACGGCATCAAGCGCGCCACCGACGTGATGGTCGCCGGCAAGATCGCCGTCGTCAACGGCTTCGGCAATGTCGGCAAGGGCTCGGCAGCGAGCCTCCGCAGCCAGGGTGCGCGAGTCATGGTCACCGAGGTCGATCCGATCTGCGCGCTGCAGGCGGCGATGGAGGGCTATGAGGTGACGACGATGGACGAGGCGGCGGCGCGGGCCGACATCTTCGTCACCGCGACCGGCAATGTCGACGTCATCACGCTCGACCACATGCGGCAGATGAAGGACCGCGCGATCGTCTGCAACATCGGCCATTTCGACAGCGAGATCCAGATCGACTCGCTGCGCAACTACCTCTGGGAAGAGGTGAAGCCACAGGTCGACGAGGTTGTCTTCCCCGATGGCAAGCGGCTCATCGTCCTGGCCAAGGGAAGGCTCGTCAACCTCGGCTGCGCGACCGGCCACCCGAGCTTTGTGATGAGCGCCTCGTTCACCAACCAGGTGCTGGCGCAGATAGAGCTGTGGACCAACCACGGCCAGTACGAGAACCAGGTCTACGTCTTGCCGAAGCACCTCGACGAGAAGGTCGCGCAGCTGCACCTCGACAAGCTCGGCGCCAAGCTGACCCGGCTGAGCCCGAAGCAGGCGGAATACATCGGCGTGGCCGGCCACGGCCCGTTCAAGCCGGAATATTATCGGTATTAGGCAAGGTTCCGCTCGGTTTGCACCACATCCATCGCATCTTCGCGAAAGCGGGGACTCACTCTTCAACGCCTTACCAACGGACGAGTGGATCCCGGCTTTCGCCGGGAATGCGCATGTTTTAGTCATGATCGGCTTTTTTTCCGGCCACCCCGACGAAGGTCGGGGCCCATAGAGCCGCCGGCTGTGCGGTTGGATCATGGGCCCCGGCCTTCGCCGGGGTGGGCCTGAGCGGCGGCTACCGCCTCGAGCCGACCTGCCGCGGGCGGGCGGCGGCGCTGGCCTCTTTTCTTTCGCGGAAGTAGGCTGGATTATCGAGCGGAGCGAAACCCGGCGGACAGGGACGGGGTACGCGCGGAGAGGCGGCATATTGTGATCGAGGTCGCTGCCGGAATTTTCCTACTTGCCGCGGCGCTGTTTTGCATCCTCTGGCTGCGCGCACGGGCGCGGCTCCGCGCGGCGTCGAGCGAACGCGAGGCGGCTGACCGGCATCGCGCCGGCATCGCGGCGGCGCTCGATCCGCTTCCGGTCGCGGCGTTATGCTGGCCGCGCGACGGCGGCGCGGAACGGGCGCTCGGCGGCTTGCGGCCGGGCGGCGAGCCCTCCTATGCCGGTTTCCTCGGCGCCATCGAACCGGACGACGCGGCGCGCATCGGCAGCGCGGTCGAGGGATTGCGGCAAGCCGGCACGGCGTTCAATGCAACGGTCTCCGCCCCGGACGGCGCGGCCTACGCGGTCGAAGGGCGGCGCACTCTCGCCGGCGACAGCGTGATGTGGCTGGTGGATGTGTCGGCGCTCAAGCAGGCCGAGGCGGAGCGCGATGCCGCGGCCGCGACCGCCGCGGCGCTGCACGCGGCGTTCGACGCGCTGCCGCTGCCGGTATGGCGCCGCGACCCCGATTTGCGCATCGTCGATTGCAACAGCGCCTATGCCGCCGCGCTCGATCTGCCGCGCGAGGCGGTGATCGCGCACGCCTCCGAGCTGATGCCCGAGAACGGCCGGGACCATCTGCCGGCGCTGGCTCGGGCGGTCGCCGCCGGAACGGTTCACCGCGAGCGGCGCCACGTTGTCATCGGCGGCTCGCGCCGCCTCCTGGAACTCGCCGAGATGCGCGACGGGTCCGGCGGCACGATCGGCGTGGCGATCGACCGCACCGAGCTCGAAAACGCCGAGAGCGAGTTGTCGCGTCACGTCAACGCGCATGGCCAGGTTCTCGAAAGCATCCATGCTGCGGTCGCGATCTACGGCGCCGACCGGCGGCTCAGCTTTTTCAACTCGGCCTTCGCCGAGCTGTGGGGGATCGAGGAGGAATGGCTCGCCGGCGAGCCGTCGCTCGACGAGCTGTTGGAGCGGCTGCGCGAGCGTCGGCGGGTCCCGGAATACGCCGATTTTCGCGCCTTCCGGCGCCAGCAGCTCGCGATGTTCACCTCGCTGATCGAGCCGCAGAGCGAGCTGATGCACCTGCCCGACGGCCGCACGCTGAGCCTGTCGGTATCGCCGCATCCGCTGGGCGGGCTGATCTTCATCTACGAGGAGGTGACCGACCGCCTGGCGCTCGAAAGCTCGTACAACACGCTGATCGCGGTGCAGCGCGAGACGCTCGACAATCTGTTCGAGGGCATCGCGGTGTTCGGCAGCGACGGCAGGCTCAAATTGCACAACCCCGCCTACCGCAAGATCTGGGGGTTGTCCGACGCCGACCTCGCCGGCGAGCCGCATTTCGGCGACATCGTCGACAAGACGCGGCGCTTTTATGGCGATCGCGGCGACTGGGCTGCGCTGCGCGAGGGGATCATCGCCCGCGTGACCGCGCAGGGGCATTGGAGCGGCCAGCTCGACCGCCACGACGGCTCGGTGCTGCAGCTGGCGACGGTGCCATTGCCCGACGGCAACGTGCTGTCGACCGCCCTCGACGTCACCGACAGCACGCGGGTCGAGCGCGCATTGCGCGAACGCAACGAGGCCCTGGAGACCGCCGGGCGGCTGAAGAGCGAATTCATCGCCAACGTCTCCTACGAGCTGCGCACTCCGCTCAATGCGATCATCGGCTTCGCCGAAATCCTGGCGAACCAGTATTTCGGCCCGCTGTCGGCGCGCCAGCTCGATTACAGCCAGGGCATCCTCGACAGCTCGCACCGCCTGATGTGGCTGATCAACGACATCCTCGACCTGGCGACGATCGAGGCCGGCTACATGGCGCTCGAAACCGGCCGGGTCGCGGTGCGCGACATGCTCGAATCGGTGATCGCGCTGACCCGCGAGCGCGCCCGCAGCCAGAACCTGTCGCTGACGATGAGCTGCCCCGGCGACGTGGGCGCGATCGAGGCCGACGAGCGGCGCTTGAAGCAGGCGCTCTTCAACCTGATCTCGAACGCGGTCAAGTTCACCCCCGCCGGCGGCTCGATCCGGCTCGAAGCAAGGCTGGACGGGCAGCGCGCCGGATCGCCCGGGGCCGTCAACGGCAGCGGCGATGTGATCCTGGCGGTCGCCGACACCGGGGTCGGCATCCCGGCGGCCGACCGCGAGCGGGTCTTCGAGAAATTCGAGCGCGGCGATCCGCGGCCGCGCGAATACGGTGCCGGGCTCGGCCTGTC
>DASYUS010000315.1:0-2287 GCA_036000945.1 Allostellaceae bacterium | reverse complement strand
CCCGAATCGAAGCACACGCCTTTCCCGACAAGCGTCACCTTGGGCGCCGATTTGTCGCCCCAGACGATGTCAACGAGCCGCGGCGCGCGCACGCTGGCGCGGCCGACGGCGTGGATCGTCGGGTAGTTTTCCTCCAGCAGCGCGTCACCCTTGATGACCTTGTGCTTGGCGCCGGCCTTTTTGGCAACCTTGACGGCGGCCTCGGCCAGCTCGGCCGGCCCCATGTCCGAGGCCGGGGTGTTGACGAGGTCGCGGGCGAGAAACACCGCGCCCGCCAGATGCTCGACCAGCCCGCGGTCGGCGCCCTCGGGCCAGACCAGCCGGGCGCCGCCGCCCTTTTTCTTCTCGCGGTAGCGGGTGAAGGCGTAGGTGCCGAGCGCCCAGCCGAGTGCGAGGCGGGTCGGTTCGCCGCCCTCCGGCGCACCGGCGATGCGGTAGCTGCCTTCCGGCAGCGTGTCGGACAGGCCGGCGAAGGCCCACATCGCCGCCTCGTTGTCCGGCGCTCCGACCAGCACCCGGCCGAGCCCGCCCTTCTTGCCGGGGATCAGCGCCAGCTTACCGGCTTCGCCGGTAAAGCCGGTCGCTGCGACCCAGTCGCGCTCCGCCGCCGGCGCCGTTTCGCGCCACGCCGAGAGGCCGGCCTTCGAAACTGCCACGAGCGGCACTGCGCCAGCGTCGTCGTCGATCAGGGAAAAGCTCATCGGAAAATCCTCAGACAACCATCGTGCCGCCGTCGATGACGAGCGTGTGGCCGGTGATGTACGAGCCGGCGCGCGAGGCGAGGAGCAGGGCGGCGCCGGCGATCTCCTCCGGCTGGCCGAGCCGGCCGAGCACGGTCTGCGCCTCGCGCCGGGCGCGGCGCTCCGGGTCTTCGTAAAGGGCGCGGGCGAACTCGGTGACGATGAGGCCCGGCGCGATGCAGTTGACGCGGATGCCGTGCGGACCCCATTCGGCCGCGAGGCTGCGGCAGAGCGCGATATCGGCCGCCTTGGTGACGCCGTACATTGCGATCACCCGCGACGATTTGAGGCCGCCCGTCGAGCTGATGAAGATGATTGAACCCTCGCGCTTCTCTTTCATGTCGGGCACCACCAGCTTCGACAGCCAGAGGTTCGAGAGGACGTTGTTGGTCATCATCCGCTCGAACACCTGGTCGGTCAGGTCTTCGAGCGGCCCGTAATGCGGGTTGATCGCCGCGTTGCAGACGAGGATGTCGACGCCGCCCCATTGCTCGCGCGTCCGGGCGACGAGGTTCTCCATCTGCGCCTTGTCGGAGATCCGCGCGGTGACCGCGATCGCCTCGCTGCCCCTGGCGCGGATCGCCGCGACGACCTCGTTGCACGGCGCCTCATTGCGCGCCGAGATCACGACGCGGGCGCCGGCCTCGGCGAAAGCCTCGGCAATCGCCCGGCCGATGCCGCGCGACGACCCGGTGACGATCGCCACCTTGCCGGAGAGATCGAACAGGTTTGTAGCCAGGTTACCCTCCCTGTCATTCCGGGGCGCCGCCAAGTGGCGAACCCGGAATCCATATTGCAGAAGCCCGTGCTCATGGGTTCCGGGTTCCGCCCTCCGGGCGGCCCCGGAATGACACGGAAAGCGGGGTTACATCCCCTCGCGCACCAGCGGGTTCGACAGCGTGCCGATGCCGGTGATCTCGATCTCGCAAACGTCGCCGTGCTTCAGGTTGGCGGGGGCGCCTTCGGTCCCCATCCACACCACGTCGCCGGGATAGAGCGTGCAATATTGCGACATCCGGCTGATGAACTTGGCGACGCCGTGGACCATGTTGTTGGTCTTGAAGTGGTCGGTGACCTTGCCGTTGACCCTCACTGTCGTCTCGGCCGCGTCGAGGTCGAAATCGGTCTCGATCCACGGTCCCATCGGCTTGAAGGTGTCGGTGTTCTTGGCGCGCCACAGCGTGCGGTCGCCACGTTGCCAGGTGCGCTCGCTCAAATCGTTGCCGATCGTCCAGCCGAGGACGCAGGAGAGCGCGTCCTTCTCCGAGATGTGCTTCGTCTTCTTGCCGATGACCGCGACCAGCTCGCCCTCGTACTGTACGAGTTCGCCCGCATCCTTCGGGATCACCACCGTATCGCCGTGCGCGATCAGCGCGTTGTTGGCGCGGTAGCCGACATCGGCGTTGGGCGGGATGTTCGGCGCCTCACCGCGCTTCTTCGCCATCTCGGTGACGTGCTCGGCATAGTTGAGTCCGGCGGCGTAGAAGGTTTTCGGAATGACCGGCACGAGGAACTTGACGGCGCCGAGCTTGCGCCGCGTCGCGGTG
>DASYUS010000314.1:0-8440 GCA_036000945.1 Allostellaceae bacterium | reverse complement strand
GCCGAATTCCTCGTAATGGATATGCGCGCCGTGGTGGTCGAAGCTCGGCATGGCGGTTCCTTTCGCGACGGAGGAGAGGTCGGCTTGCCTCCGATCATAGCCCGGTTGCCCCGACCCGGCGACGCCATATTTGCCCCTCCTTCTTGCCGGGGAGGCGGAAACCGGGCACCTTGTCGCCGGTAAAAACGGCCATCCGAGGAGCCTTCGCCGGCATGCCGAAGATCACCTATATCGAGTATGGCGGCCGCGAGCACCGGGTCGAGGTGCCGCTCGGCCTCTCGGTCATGCGCGGCGCGGTCGACAACAACATCCCCGGGATCGACGCCGATTGCGGCGGTGAATGCGCCTGCGCCACCTGCCATGTCTATGTCGACGAGGCTTGGCTCGCCGTGACCGGCACACCGCCCGCCGGCTCGCAGGAAGAGAGCATGCTGAGCTTTGCCGCGCTCGCCGAGCCGAACTCGCGCCTCTCCTGCCAGATCACGGTCAGCGCCGCGCTCGACGGCCTGATCGTCCGGCTGCCGGAAGGGCAGCACTGAAGGGAACGGAGGAGATCCGATGAGCCCACCGCTCGACAATGCCGGGCATGCCGATGTCGACGGCATGCCGCTCGACGCGATCGACGTCAGCGACCCGCAGCTCTACCAGGACGATGTCTGGTACCCCTATTTCGCCCGGCTGCGGCACGAGGACCCGGTGCATTACTGCGCCGAGAGCCGCTATGGCCCGTATTGGTCGGTAACGAAGTACAAGGACATCATGCAGGTCGAGATCAACCACCAAGTCTATTCTTCGGACGGGGCAATCACGATCCTCGATTTACCGAAGGGGCTGGAGCGCCCGAACTTCATCAGCATGGACCCGCCGAAACACGACGAGCAGCGGCTCGTCGTCAGTCCCGCGGTAGGGCCCGGCAACCTCGCCAATATGGAGAGCCTGATCCGCGAGCGGACGGCGCGCGTGCTCGACGGGCTGCCGCGCAACGAGATTTTCGACTGGGTCGACCGCGTATCGATCGAGCTGACGACGATGATGCTGGCGACCCTCTTCGATTATCCGTTCGAAGAGCGGCGCCAGCTGACCTATTGGTCGGACGTCGCGATCGCCAATGTCGATGCGCCGGATTCGCCGGTCCACTCGGAGGAGGAGAAATTCGCCGAGCTGACCAAGATGGCCGAAGCGCTCGGCAAATTGTTCAACGAGCGGGCGCAGCTGCCGCCGCGCTTCGACCTGCTGTCGATGCTGGCGCACGACCCGGCGACCCGCCACATGCCGATCCGCGAGTTCATGGGCAATTTGACGCTGCTCATCGTCGGCGGCAACGACACGACGCGCAACTCGATGACCGGCGGGCTGATGGCGCTCCATGAGCACCCGAAAGAATACCAAAAGCTGCGCGACGACCCCGCGCTGATCCCCGGGATGGTGTCGGAGATCATCCGCTATGTAACCCCGGTGATCCACATGCGGCGGACCGCAAAAGAAGATGCCGAAATCGGCGGTAAGAGGGTCAAAAAGGGCGACAAGGTCGTGATGTGGTACGTCTCCGGCAACCGCGACCCGGAGGCGATCGACGACCCCGACAATTTCATCATCGACCGGCAGCGGCCGCGCCAGCACCTCTCGTTCGGCTTCGGCATCCATCGCTGCGTCGGCAACCGGCTGGCCGAATTGCAGCTGCGCATCCTGTGGGAGGAGATCATGCAGCGCTATCCGGTGATCGAGGTGATGGGACCGGCGCGCCGCACCTATTCCAACTTCATCCACGGCATCCGCTCACTGCCGGTGCGCATCCCGGCCTGAACGGCTGGCCGAAATGAAAGACCCGTTTCATTTAATCCTCGCATTCCCGGCGAAAGCCGGTGCCCACCCATCAACCGTTCGATTGCCTGTCCGGTAGGTCCCGGCTTTCGCCGGGACTGCGGTTTGGGACACTGAAGCGCTTGTCTGAAGACCCTTTAGGCAGCGAGGACCCGCAATCACCGCTCGCGGTGCTGCGCCGGGTCTTCGGCTACCCCAGCTTCCGCGGCCGGCAGCAGGAGATCGTGGAGCACGTCGTCGCC
Source organism: Allostellaceae bacterium (assembly GCA_036000945.1). Classification (GTDB taxonomy): domain Bacteria; phylum Pseudomonadota; class Alphaproteobacteria; order ATCC43930; family CGMCC-115725; genus DATARH01. The sequence goes on along the minus strand of DASYUS010000314.1, from coordinate 6,377 downwards.
GGCGGCGATGCGATCGTCGTGATGCCGACCGGCAGCGGCAAGTCGTTGTGCTATCAGCTGCCGGCGCTGTTGCGCCCGGGGCTCGGCATCGTCGTCTCGCCGCTGATCGCGCTGATGAAGGATCAGGTCGACGCGCTGCGCCAGGCCGGGGTGCGCGCCGCTGCGCTCAACTCCGCGCTGCCTTCCGGCGAGGCGTTTGCGGTCGAGCGCGCGGCCCACGAAGCGGCGCTCGACCTCCTCTACGTGTCGCCCGAGCGGCTGATGATGCCGCGCTGCCTGGAGCTGCTGCGGCGCTGCCGGATCGCCCTCTTCGCGATCGACGAGGCGCATTGCATCTCGCAATGGGGCCACGATTTTCGCCGCGATTACCAGGCACTCGGGGTTCTGAAAGAGAATTTTCCCGAGGTGCCGCTGCTCGCGCTGACGGCGACGGCCGACGGCCCGACCCGGCGCGACATCGCCCTGCGGCTGCATCTCGACGCCGCACCGCTCTTCGCCGCCGGCTACGACCGGCCGAACCTGTTCTACCGGGTCGTGCCCAAGCGCACGCCGCGCGACGACCTGTTGCGCTTCCTCGACGCCGAGCATCCGGGCAATGCCGGCATCGTCTATTGCCTGACCCGGCGCACGGTCGAGGATACCGCCGAGTGGCTCGGCCGGCACGGGCGCGAGGCGCTGCCCTACCACGCCGGCCTCACGCCCGAGACGCGCCAGCGCAACCAGGAGCGCTTCCTGCGCGAGGAGGGCGTCATCGTCGTCGCCACAATCGCCTTCGGCATGGGGATCGACAAGCCCAACGTCCGTTTCGTCGCGCATCTCGATGCGCCGAAGACCCTCGAAGCCTATTACCAAGAGACCGGCCGGGCGGGGCGCGACGGGCTGCCGGCCGACGCCTGGATGAGCTACGGCATCGCCGATGTGATGAACCTGCGGCGCCTGATCGAGGCGAGCGACATCAGCGAGGTGCAGCGCCGCATCGAGCGTCAGAAGGTCGAGGCGCTGATCGGCTTCTGCGAGACCGTTTCGTGCCGCCGCCAGGCGCTGCTCGGCTATTTCGGCGAGCGCGACCATCCGCCTTGCGGCAATTGCGACAACTGCCGCGCGCCGGTCGCCAGCCGCGACGGTACGATCGAAGCGCAGAAGGCGCTCTCCGCCGTCTATCGCACCGGCCAGCGGTTTGGCGCGCAGCACCTTGTCGATGTGCTGCTCGGCAACGCGACCGAGCGGGTCCGCAATTTCGGCCACGACCGAATCAGGACGTTCGGCGTCGGCGCCGAGCTCGACCGCGGCGGCTGGCTCTCGGTGATCCGCCAATTGCTGGCGCAAGGACTTTTGCAGCCCGATCCCGAGGGGCATGGCGGGCTGGCCCTGGCGCCGAGCGCCGCGGAGGTGCTACGCGGCGACCGCGAGGTGCGCTTCCGCTCGGAAGCGCCGCGCGAGCGGCGGGTCGGACGCAAGGCGGCGGCGAAGGCGGCCGGTGTCGCGCTCGATCCGGCCGCCGAGGCCCTGTGGGCAGCGCTGCGCGCCTGGCGGCTCGACGAGGCGCGCCGCCAGGAGCTGCCGCCCTACGTGATCTTTCACGACGCGACGCTGATCGAGGTGGCCCGCCGCCGGCCCGCCTCGCTCGATGCGCTCGCCGGCATCCCCGGCATCGGCCGCAGCAAGCTCGACCGCTACGGCGCAGCCGTCTTGGCGATCGCCCAGTCGAGCGCGTTGTAAGCGTCCTTCGACGGTCCTATTTTCGGCCCATCCGCGGCATCCCGCCGCTTGTCTATCGGGGTGATCCCGTGAGCCAATCGTTTCTGCCGCCGCTGGCGCCCTACCCCACCACCCGCCTGCGCCGCAACCGCCGCGACCCGTGGTCGCGCAAGCTCGTCGCCGAGAGCGTCCTGACGCCGGGCGATCTGATCTGGCCGGTCTTCGTCCACGACGAGAAGGGCCGCGCGCCGGTCGAGGCGATGCCCGGAGCCTATCGCCTGTCGATCCCCGCTCTGGTCGATGCGGCGGGCGAGGCAGCCGCGCTCGGCATCCCGATGATCGCGGTGTTCCCGGCGACCGATCCGGCGCTCAAGGACCCGGAGGGGCGCGAGGCGGTCAACCCCGACAACCTCGTCTGCCGCGCCGTCTCGGCATTGAAGCAGGCGGTGCCCGATCTCGGCGTCTTGTGCGACGTGGCCTTGGACCCGTTCACCTCGCACGGCCATGACGGCGTCATTCGCGACGGTTACGTCGCCAACGACGAGACGGTCGCGATATTGCAGCGCCAGGCGATCGTCCAGGCCGAGGCCGGCTGCGACATTATTGCCCCCTCGGACATGATGGACGGACGGGTCGGCGCGGTGCGCCGCGCGCTCGACGAGGCCGGCTATGACCGGGTGCGCATCATGTCCTACGCGGCGAAATACGCCTCGTGCTTCTTCGCTCCGTTCCGCGACGCGATCGGCTCCGCCTCCTCGCTCGGCAGCGCCGACAAGCGCACCTACCAGATGGACCCGGCGAACGGCGACGAGGCGCTGCGCGAGGTCGCCCTCGACATCGCAGAGGGCGCCGACATGGTGATGGTGAAGCCGGGCCTCCCCTACCTCGACATCGTGCGCCGCGTCAAAGACGCCTTCCGCCTGCCGACCTTCGCCTACCAGGTCTCCGGCGAATACTCGATGATCAAGGCCGCCGCCGAAAAGGGCTGGCTCGACGGCGAGCGCGCGATGCTGGAGTCACTCCTCTGCTTCAAGCGCGCCGGCGCCGACGGCATCCTCACCTATTTCGCCGTCGACGCCGCGAAGCGGCTGAAGGCGGGGTGACAGAATTGCGCTGTCGTCCCGGCGAAAGCCGGGACCCACGGTTCAACATCTCGACTGCGGATCGGTGGATCCCGGCCTGCGCCGGGATGACATCTTGATCACAGCGCGCTCCTTCGGCTGCCGCCGCCGCCGTCGATCGTGAGGATTGTGCCGGTGGTATAGCCGGAGCGGTCGGAGGCGAGGAAGGCGGCCATCCAGCCGATCTCCTCGGGCTTGGCGGCGCGGCCGAAGGCGTAGCCCTGCATCAGCTCCGGCCAGCGTTCGGCGTCGCCTAGCTGCGTCTGCGCGCGGTGGCGCGTCAGCGTGACGAGGCGCTCGGTCATGACAGGGCCGGGGTTGATGCCGACGACGCGCAGCCCGTCGCGCGGCGCGGTGCCGCCGATCGCCCGGGTGAACGCCATCAGCGACGCGTTGCCGGAGGAACCGGCGACGTAGTTGAAGTCGGGGTTTTCGCCGGCGGCGCCGAGGATGTTGACGATGACGCCCGCCTTCCGCGCCGCCATCAGCGCGTAGAAGCGGCGCGTCATGTTGATGTAGCCGAATACCTTCAAATCCCAGGCCTCGCGCCAGCGCGCCTCGTCGATCTCGGCGATGTTGCCGCCGGGGATGGCGCCGGCGTTGTTGACGAGGATCTCGGCGTCGGGACACTCGGCCGCCAGCCGGTCGACATTGCGGCTGTCGCTGAGGTCGAGCGCGTAGTAGCGCACCGCGACGTTGTGCTTCGCCGCGATCTCGCCCCGCGCCCTTTCGAGGTCGGCCTCGGTGCGCGACACCAGGACGACATCGACGCCTTCCTCAGCCAACACTTCGGCGCAGGCTCGCCCGATCCCCTTCGACGCGCCGGTGATCAGCGCCTTCCGGCCGCGCAGACCCAGATCCATGTCGTCCTCCCGAACCGGCCCGTCATCGTGGGCGAAGCGCAGCAATCTCGTCGAGATTGCTTCCTCACTCCGCCGCCCGCAATGCCAATCGCTTGGCGCTGGTACGAGCGCGGCCGCCTAGCGGTAGCGGTAGCCGTACCCGGGGTAGTCGGGCCCATAATATGGATAGACCGGGGAAGCCCCGCGGCATTCGACCTTTTCCTTGTAATCCCCCTTCTTTCCCCACTTCTGTTCGACCTTGCAGCGACCGTCGTCGTACACGACCTTGCCCTCACGACCCTTGCCGCCCTTGTCCTTCCCCGGGTCCGCACTCGCCGCGCCGATCGGGACGGCGAGGGCCAGGCACAGGGCGGCAATGGCAAAGCTCTTCATCATCATGCTCCCGCCGGAGTTGCATCCGCAAGTTGAACAGCAGCCGCGCGCGATCATTCCCGAGCGCCTCGCCATCGACCGCCGGGTCTTGACCTGCGACCCGAGGCAGCCTAGAAACCGGCGGCGCGCGGCTCAAAGGGCCGCGCGGCGCGTTTCAGCCGCGACGATTGCACGAGGTGCCGCATGGCCCGCAAATGCCCCATCACCGGCAAGGGTGTCCAGGTCGGTCACAATGTGAGCCATTCCAACATCAAGACAAAGCGGCGCTTTCTGCCGAATTTGCAGGTGATCTCGCTGTTGTCCGACGCATTGGGACCGGTGCGCCTGCGCCTGTCGGCGGCGGCGATCCGCACGATCGAGTTCAAGGGCGGGCTCGACGCCTTCGTGAAGGCCGTCCCCGACCGTAAATTGTCGCCGGAAATCCGCCGACTGAAGCGGCGGATCCTCAGCGCCGCGGCGGCGCGCCAGGCCAGCTGACGCCGCCGCTCAAATTAGCGCCGCTCCCCTCACCGGCTACTCCGCCGCCAGCCGCCCGAGGGCGCGCTCGACCCGGGGCTTGACCTCGCCGATCATCAGCTCCATCGAGCGCATCGCCGCCTTATGCGGGGTCGAGCCGACCTTGAACGAAAAGCAGATGTGTTCGGGGTGCGTGGCGCGGATCTCGCCGGCCAGCTTCTCGGCCACGGTCTCGACATCGCCGATCAACAGATCGTCGTAGATCTGTTCGAGCGGTGGCTCGTCGGGAAACGGCACATCGACGAGCTGGGTCCCCTGCATCACCTCCTGCCGCCGCCTGAGGCTTGAGGCAAGGCGCGACTGGTAGCGCGCGTTCTCGGCAAAGCGCATCCCCTCGTCACGGCTGCCGGTGATGTGACAGAACCGGTTGACGGTAATGTGGGCGTCGGCCAGCTTCTTCTTCTCGGCATCAAACGCGGCGACGATGTCGGCGTATTGCGCGGCGAGCAGCTTGGCGCCGCCGACCCTTCCCGACGACAGCACACGATAGCCATGCCGCGCCGCGGCGCGGAACATCGCCTGGGTGTGGCCGGCAACGTAGATCGGCACCGGTTTTTGCACCGGACGGGCGGGGATGTGGGTTTCTGGCATCTGGTAGTGCTTGCCGTCGTAGCTGAAGAAATCATGGGCAAACGCCAGATCGAGGATTTCGCAGAACTCCTCGGTCATTTCGAGGTTGTTCCTGATGTCGAAGCCGAACCGCTCGAACTCATAGGGCTGGTAACCGGCGCCGACGCCGAGGTTGAGGCGCCCGCCGGACAGCGCGTCGGCCGTCGCGATCTCGGCGGCGAGGCGGGCCGGGTTGTAGAGCGGCAGCACGACAACCGCGGTGCCGAGCCGGATCTTCTGGGTGATCGCGGCGCAATGGGCGATCATCATCAAGGGCGCAGCGCACAGGCAATAATTCGAGAAATGATGCTCGGCGAACCACGCGACCGTGTAGCCGAGCTCGTCGGCGAGCCGGGTCTGCTCGGCGACCTCGGCGAACACCTGCGCAGCCGATCGGTCGGCCTCGCGCGCCCCCATCAAATTGAAGATGCCGAATTCCATGATCCCGCCTCCGCGCCATTCGCTGCCCGTCACGGTGGTGGTTATCGGGGAGGGGCGTCAAGGCCGCACGTGGCGTAGAATGCCCGGCGCACCGAACAGCGAGGGTCCAGCCATGTCGCGCCGTTGCCTGCCGCTCGCCGCGCTGTTGTTCGCTTTGGGGCTCGGGTTGCCGGCCGGCGGGGCGCCCGCCTCGCTTGCCGCCGGGCCGAGCGTGGCGGAAGCCGCCGCCCAGATCCCGCCGATCCCTCCGGGCCTCGCGCGGGTCTGGCTGCTGCGCCAGTACCTGCCGAGCGAAGGCTTGCGCACGCCGATGATCTTCATCAACGGCGCGCCGCTCGCCTCGTCGGTACCGGGCACGGCCTTCTATCGCGACGTCGCCCCCGGCACCTACACCTTCTCGGTCGAGACCTGCACCACCGATTTCAACCAGGCGGCGACGCTCAACCTCGTCGCGGGGTCGCAGACCGATCTGGAGATCCAATCGCTGAGCAGCTTCCGCTCGTGGTACTGCCTCCCGAACGACACGTTTTACGTCAGGCTCATCCCGCCGGGCTCGGCCCGGCTGTACGCCCCGCAACTGGCCTATCTCGGCGCCCGTTGACCGCGAGGCGACGGCGCCGGGAGGCAAAGACGGGGCGATGCCAAATCGGCCGCCCGCGCCGCCGCCTGACGCGCCGTGCAGGCAATGATCTGCCGGGCGATCTAACCCGAAGGTTGCAATCGTTCTTTCCCTGGCATGCGGTTTCATGTGATTCTG
>DASYUS010000313.1:0-10908 GCA_036000945.1 Allostellaceae bacterium | reverse complement strand
CCCGACAGCATCTGGCCCGACTCGCGGTCGTAGACGACACGCTCCATGACGGCCTGGCCGAGGCCCTGGGCGATGCCGCCGTGGATCTGGCCCTTGAGCCCCACCGGGTTGACGACGGTGCCGACATCGTCGACGACGACGTAGCCGACGATGTCGAGTTGGCCGGTCTCGGCGTCGATCTCGACCTCGCAGACATGGCTGCCGTTGGGGTAGGTGAAGTCGTCCGGGGCGAAGGTGCCGGTCTCGTAAAGCCCGCCTTCGAGGCCCGGCGGCAGCGCCGGGGCGCGGAACGCCGCCTTCGCCACCTCGGTCAGCGACAGCCGCCGGTCGGTGCCGGCCACCGCGAAATTGCCCCCATCGTCGCCGACGGCAAATTCGATGTCGGCTTCGGCCGCTTCCAGCAGATGAGCGGCGAGCTTTTTCGCCTTGGCGATGATCTTGTCGGCGGCCATCCATAGGGCCGAGCCGCCGATCACCGTCGAGCGTGAGCCGTTGGTGCCGATGCCGAACGCCACCCGGTCGGTGTCGCCATCGATGTACTGGATGTCGCCGGGGTCGAGCCCGAGCTTTTCCGCGAGCACCTGCTTGAACGTCGTCTCGTGGCCCTGGCCCTGGTTCTTGCTGCCCATCAAGAGGGTGACGTTGCCGCTCGGGTGAAAGCGGATCTCGGCAAACTCCTGGCCCGGCCCCGCCGCCTTCTCGATCGGGTTGGCGAGGCCGATCCCGCGCAATTCGCCGCGCCGCCGCGATTCCGCGCGCCGCGCCGGAAAGCCGTCCCAATCGGCGAGCGCCAGCGCCTTCTCTTGGTTCGCGACAAAGTCGCCGCAATCGTAGTTGAGGCCCATCGCCGTCTTGTACGGCAGCCGGGTGATCAGGTTGCGCCGGCGCAGCTCGACCGGGTCGTCGTGCAGCTCGCGCGCGGCGTCGTCGATCAACCGCTCGATGACGTAGGTCGCCTCGGGCCGGCCGGCGCCGCGATAGGGCGCGGTGCCGTTGGTGTTGGCCATCACCGCGTAGACCCCGACATAGGCCGCCCCAATGTCGTAGACGCCGGTCAGCGTGCCGACATTGCCGAACGTGGCTAAGAGGTTGCGTTCCGACGAGATGTAGGCGCCGACATTGGCGAAAGTCTTGACCCGGAGGCCGATAAAGCGGCCGTCATTGTCGAGCGCCAGCTCCGCTTCGCTGATGTTGTCGCGGGCGTGCTCGTCGGCGAGGATTGCCTCCGAACGCTCGCAGCTCCACTTGACCGGGCGGCGCAGCGTTTTCGCCGCGAGCAGCACGAGCCGGTGCTCGGGATACTGCCAGCCCTTGGTGCCAAAGCCGCCACCGACATCGCCGGCGATGACGCGGATGCGGCTCTCGGGGATCTTGAAGATGCGGGTGGCGAGCGCTTGGCGCACCCGGTGCGGGTACTGCACGTCGGCATAGAGCGTGAAACGCTCCTCGCCCGGGTCCCATTGGCCGATCGCGCCGCGCGGCTCCATGAAATGGGCGTAGACCCGACTGATCACATAGCGGCGCTTGACGATGTGCGCGGCGCGGGCGAATGCGGCCTCGGTCGCGGCCTTGTTGCCGGCCTCGAACAGATTGGAGATGTTGTCGGGACATTCGTCCCACACCGCGATCTTCGCCTCGGCGGCATCGGCGGTGTCGGTGACCGACGGCAGGATTTCGTAATCGATCTCGATCATCTCGGCCGCGTCGCGGGCCTCAGCGAGCGTCTCGGCGACGACAAAGGCGACCGGCTCGCCGACGAAGCGCACCGTGCCGCGCGCCAGGCCGAGATGGGCGCGGGCAAACATCGGCGAGCCGTCCGGCCGCTTCCTCTGGAACGGCACGCCCATCGCGCCGAGCCCGGCGGCAACGAGGTCGCCGCCGGTCAGGATCAGCTGGACACCCGGCGCCGCCAGCGCCGCGGTCAGGTCAATCCGGGCGAGGCGGGCATGCGCGTGCGGCGAGCGCAGCACCACCGCATAGGCTTGGCCCGGCAGGTTTACGTCGTTCTGAAAGCGGCCGAAGCCGCCGAGCAGCCGCTTGTCCTCGAAACGCTTAACCGGCTGCCCGATGCCGAACTGGCCCATGCAATCAATCCTTCCTTTGTCGTCCCCGTGCAAGCGGGGACCCACCGCGCCGCTGCTCGAACGGTTGCTTGCTAGCACAAATGATGCCCGATCCGGTGGTTGGAGCCAGCGGAAACGTGGATCCCCGCTTTCGCGGGGACGACAATCTGTGGGAAGTTTGGTTTCGGCTTGCGGCGATCAGCCGTCGGCGGCGCCGCACGGATGACCAGAGGTTGTTGGCATGGAACGCATCGAGGTGGCCGGGATCGCGATTGAGACGGAGATTGCCGGCAGCGGGCCACCGCTGTTGTTCCTGCATGGCGGCGACTATGTCGCGCAGAACGCAGCGTTTCTCGATCGCCTGGCGCGGCGCTTCCGGGTGATCGCGCCGCGCCACCCCGGCTTCGGCGCGACCCCGCGACCGGCCTGGTTCCGCACCGTGCACGACATCGCCTACCTCTATCTCGACCTGCTGCACCGCCTCGATCTTGCCGACACGCTGCTGGTCGGCCATTCCTTCGGCGGCTGGGTGGCGCTCGAGATGGCGGTGCGGTCCGAGGCGCGGCTCGGCCGCCTCGTGCTGATCGACGCGGTCGGCGTCAAGTTCGGCAGCCGCGAGGAGCGCGACATCGCCGACATCTATGCGCTCCCGGCCGACGAGGTGTTGCAGCGCAGCTTTGTCGACCCGGCGCGCGCGGTGCCGGATTACGCCGCGCTCGGCGATGCCGATCTCCTGGCGATCGCCCGCGACCGCGAGGCGACCGCCCTCTACGGCTGGAAGCCCTACATGCACGACCCGGCGCTCTTGCATTGGCTGCACCGGGTCACCCGGCCGGCCCTGGTGCTGTGGGGCGAAGCGGACGGCATCGTTACGGCCCAATATGGCGAACGCCTCGCCGCCGCGCTGCCCGACGCCCGCTTCGCGCGGCTCGCTGGCGCGGCGCATTTTCCGCAGGTCGAACAGCCGGAGGCGGTAGCGACTGCCATCGAACGCTTTACTTCGGGCAATCAGTGATTCTGTCATTCCCGCGTCGCGATCGAGAAAGCGGGAGTCCAGGTCGACATGGGCGAGCCGCGGCGAAATGGCGCCGCAAATGGCCGCGATTGGCGCGTCAAGGCGCTTGTCGCCGGGCCGGCGCGGTCATAAAATACGACCCTCGGCTCAACAACCAGAAAGGAGGTGATCCTGTGTCTAACCACCAACCGCGGTCTACCGCTGCCGTGACCAGGATCCCTGCATTCGCGGAGATCCGCGCCTGATAAAGGCGTCGGCGCGGCCGCGAAGGCCGCTGGTTTGCGAAAGAAAGGCCGTCCCTCGGGGCGGCCTTTCCCTTTTTCAGCCCGGCTCGTCGAGCGTGAAGCCGTGCGCCTTGAGCCAGGTTGCAAACCCGACGCCTTCGGGGGTCATCGCCTGGCGCGCCTTGTCCTCCGACCAGCCGTAGAACGCGGCGGTGCCAAAGCGCTCTGGCGAGCGCTGCCGGTCGGCAATCGAATGACGTGCATCGCGCCGCCGGTCATAGGCGTCAACCGCTTCGGCCAACCTCGATTCGTCGTAGCGGTCGACATGCACCGTCGCGTCCAGCGGCAGGCGCATGCTGATGAACCCCTGCTGCGCCGGGTAGCCGAGACAGAGGCCGGCCACCGGAAAAACCTTGTCGGGCAATTCGAGAACCGTTGCGACCTCGGCCATTCGGTTGCGCAGCACGCTGATCGGGCAGGTGCCGAGCCCCAGGGTCTCGGCGGCGAGAACACAGCTCTGCAACGCCAGCGCCGCGTCGATCGCGGCGTTGAAGAAGCCTTCGAGCGTGCCGTTGTCCTGATCGCGGCCGCGCAGCGCGCCCAATCGTTCGAGTCGGCGCGCATCGCCGAGAAAGACGACAAACACCGGTGCGGCGCCGATCCACGGCATGTCCGGGAAGAGGGCGGCAAGCCGATCGCGCCGGGCGCGGTCCTTGAGCCAGATGCACGAGGCCTGCTGAAAATCCGATTTCGACGAGGCCGAGAACGCCGCCGCCAGCAGCAGCCGCACCAGTGATTCGGGCACGGCGCGATCGCCGTAGCGCCGCTGTGTGCGCCTCGTCAGCATGCGGCGCAGCCACGGCTCGTCGGGCACTTCGCCACCGATATCGACATCCTGGCCGAAACGGGCGCGCAGCTCGCTCTCGTAAATCTCTGTCATCGCGGGTCTCCCTTCGCGCCGCAATTCTAGGCCAAGCCGCTTCCCCGCGGCGAGCGCCGGGCCTACAACAATGCGCGCAAGAGGAGCTCGCCGATGCCCGATACGCTGACGACCAATTCGCCGATCATCGCCGCCTACCGCGCCGCCACCCCCGGCTCGGCGGACCGCGCGCTGCGCGCCGCCGAATTGTTCCCCTCCGGAATCACCCACGATTCGCGCTACATCGAGCCTTACGGGCTCTACATCGCGCGGGCGCAGGGGCCACGCAAATGGGATGTCGACGGCCGCTGCTACGTCGATTATTTCGGCGGCCACGGTGCGCTCCTGCTCGGCCATTGCCACCCCGAGGTGATGGCGGCGGTGCATGCCCAGCTCGACCGCGGCACCCATTACGGCGCCAGCCACGAGCTGGAGATCGAATGGGCGGAGCGCGTGAAGGCACTGATCCCGACCGCCGAGCGGGTGCGCTTCACCTCCTCGGGCACCGAAGCGACGCTGATGGCGGTGCGTCTCGCGCGGGCTTTTTCCGGCAAGCCCAAGCTGATCCGCTTCAACTACCATTTCCACGGCTGGCACGACCACATGACCTCGGGCCACAGCAACCATTTCGACGGCACCGCGACGACCGGGGTGCTCGATGCGGTCGCCGGCAACGTCTTGTTGTGCGACCAGAACGACGAAGCGGCCCTCGCCCGTCTTCTGGACCAGCACAAGGGCGAGGTCGCCGCCGCGATCATCGAGCCGACCGGCGCCAATGGCGGCAAATTGCCGATCGACCCGGATTTTCTGCACGCGTTGCGCCGGCTGACCGCCGAGCACGGCGTCCTGTTGATCTTCGACGAGGTGGTCAACGGCTTCCGCGTCGCGCCCGGCGGCGCCCAGGAGGTCTACGGCATCCGGCCCGATTTGACGACGCTGGCGAAGATCCTCGCCGGCGGCCTGCCGGGCGGCGCCGTCACCGGGAGGAAGGACATCCTCGATCTCTTGGACTTCGAAGTGACAAAGGGGGCCGGCAAGGAGAAGATCGCCCATCCCGGCACTTTCAACGCCAACCCGCTCTCGGCGGCCGCTGGGATCGCCTGCCTGCGCATCGTGCGCGAGACCGATGCTTGCGCCCGTGCCAACCGGTTCGGCGAGGATCTGCGGCAAGGGCTCAACGAGGTGTTCGAGGAGGAGCGGGTGCCGTGGGCGGCCTATGGCACGTTCTCGTCGCTTGAACTGTTCACCAACCCCGAGCATGTCGCGATCACCCCGACCCGGTTTGACCCGCTGCAGTATTCCGCGGCCAGCCTCAAGGGCGAGGGCAGCCCGGGGCTGGTGCACAAACTGCGCCTCGCGATGATGATCCACGGGGTCGACCTGAGCAGCCACCCCGGTGGCGTCATCTCGGCGACACACAGCAAAGCCGAGCTCGAAGACACCGTTGCGGCGATGCGCAACTCGGTGCGCATGCTGCGGGCCGAGGGCGAATTGTAGGCTCGCAAGCCGGTCAGCGTGCGGCGCCGGGCCACTTGTTGAGGCGGGCGAGATCGGTGGCGTAGCGGGCAATCTCGTGCCCGATGCTGATTGCGGCGGCGTTGACGTTGGCGCCGTGCCGCGCCGCCACACCGGTCAGCGGCTCGCGCCGAATCCGTTGCGAATCGAGGCGAAACGCCGTCAGCCGCTGCGGTGCGCTGCCGGCTTCCGCCTGGAAATCGACCTCGACCTCGACGACAACGCCGGCATTCTGCCGGCGACGGCCTTCGTCGATGTGACGGAACGCACCGGTGACGATCAGCGCCCGCCCGCCGGGTTCGGCCGAAGCGGTGTCGGAACGGATGGCGTCATAGCCGAGGCTGGTCAGCTGCTCGACGACCGCGTCGGCGAGGCTGAACGCAGCCGCACGTCCGACCGCGGCCGCGCGCTGCTGCGGCGGGACACCGGGCGCGCCGCGATAGAGCGAGAAGCCGAAGCTCGGGTCGAGGGCAACGACCCCGGTCGAGTAGGCGAATTGGCGGACGATGATGGCGTTGGGGTGACCTGGCGCGCCGCTCTCGGGCTGGAGGCATCCGACGAGGACGACAAGGAGGGAAAGAGCTGCGGCAGCAAACGACAGGCGCATCGGATCCACGATCATGGCGAGTGGGCGGGCGAAAATACTCGGAAAGCCGCCGCAGCCCAAACGTCTCGCGCGCGGGCCCGGCAAGCCAGCTCCGGCCGACGGTCTCGGCGCATTGACAATCGAGCGGCCGGCTGCTGTATGCGCGGCATGATTGGCGTTGCACTTTTGCGGCGACTATGCCTGATCGCGCTCGTATCGGCGCTGTTGCCGCTCGCCGCACGGGGGGAAGAGGCGCGGCTCCACATCTACAATTGGTCGGACTATATCGCGCCCGACACGATCGCCAATTTCACCAAGGAAACCGGGATCGCGGTCACCTATGACGTTTACGACGGCAACGAGGTGCTCGAAGCCAAGTTGCTCGCCGGTCACTCCGGGTATGACATCGTGGTGCCCTCGGCCAGTCCGTTTATGGCGCGGCAGATCGCGGCCGGAGCCTATCTCGCGCTCGACAAGGCAAAGCTGCCCAATCTGACAAACCTCGACCCGCAGATGCTGGCGCTGGCGGCGCCGGCCGATCCCGGCAACGCGCACGGCGTGCCCTATCTGTGGAGCGTGACCGGCATCGGCTACAACGTCGCAATGGTACAGCGCGCGTTGGGCGAGGCGGCGCCGCGCGACAGCCTCGCTATCCTCTTCGATCCCGCGTACGCGAAGAAGCTCGCCCGCTGCGGCATCGCGCTGCTCGATACCCCGCAGGAGGTGATTCCGGCGGCGCTCGCCTATCTCGGGATCGAGCCGAAGAGCCGCGACCTTGCCGATCTCGGCCGGGCGGCGGCGCTGCTCGAAAAGATCCGCCCCTTTGTGCGCAAATTCCATTCGTCGCAATACATCAACGATCTCGCCGCTGGCGACAGCTGTATCGCACTCGGCTATTCGGGCGATGTGATCCAGGCGCGCAACCGGGCACGCGAAGCGGGGAGCCCGGCCGAAATCGCCTTCCGCGTGCCGCACCAAGGTGCGCAGATGTCGATCGACATGCTCGCGATCCCGAAGGACGCACCGCATCCCGACAACGCTCACCGCTTTATCGACTATATCCTGCGCCCGGAAGTGGCGGCGGCGATCAGCGACGCGGTCTCCTACCCCAACCCCAACCGCGCCGCGACGCCGCTCGTCCAGGCCGAGATCCGCAACGATCCGGGGGTCTACCCGCCGGATTCGGTGCGCCGGCTGTTCTACATCGACCTGCCGGCGCCGCGGGACTACGAGCGGACGCGCACCCGAGCCTGGAACCGGGTGAAGTCGGGCTGCTGAGTGGCGATGGCGCTCCTCGAGATCATCGCCGCCAGCAAGCGTTTCGCCACGACCGCAGCGGTCGACCAGGTGTCGCTGAATGTCGGGCAGGGCGAATTTTTTGCCCTTCTCGGCCCCTCCGGCTGCGGCAAGACGACCCTGCTGCGCCTCATCGCCGGTTTCGAGACGCCGGACAGCGGCCGGATCCTGATCGACGGGGTCGAGATGAACGCCGTGCCGCCCTACGCGCGGCCGGTCAACATGATGTTCCAGTCTTATGCGCTCTTCCCTCATCTCGACGTCGCCGGCAATGTCGCGTTCGGGCTGAAGCAGGAGGGGATGGAGCGCCGCCGCCGCGAGGCGCGGGTCGCCGACATGCTGGCGCTGGTGCAGATGTCGGATTACGCAAGGCGACGGCCGCACGAATTGTCGGGTGGGCAGAAGCAACGCGTCGCCCTCGCCCGTGCGCTGGCGAAGATGCCGAAACTGCTGCTGCTCGACGAGCCCTTGGCCTCGCTCGACCGCAAATTGCGCGAGGAGACGAGGCTTGAATTGACCGGCATTCAGGAGCGGGTCGGCACCACGTTCCTCGTCGTCACCCACGACCAGGAGGAGGCGCTCGGCATGGCCCAGCGCGTCGCCGTGATGAACCGCGGCCGCCTCGTCCAGACCGGCTCGCCGATCGAGATCTACGAGCAGCCGAACTCGCGTTTCGTCGCCGATTTTGTCGGCGCGGTGAACTTGTTCGAGGGCGAGCTTGTTGCCAGCTTCAACACCTTGAGCCTCAGGGTCGCCGGTGCCGACCAGGCGGTCCCGCTGCCGCAACCGGTTGACTTGCCGTCGGGCGCCCAGCTGGCGCTGGCACTACGCCCGGAGAAATTGCGCCTCGCGCGAGAGCGCCCTGCCGGCTTTGCGCTTGCCGCGACAGTCGGCTCGATCGGCTATCAGGGCGGCCAATCGACGGTCCATCTCTCCACACAAGAGGGCTTGAAACTGCGTGCCTCTCTGCCGAGCGCGGCGTCGGCAGGGTTCGCCCGCGGCACCGCTGTCTGGGCAACCTGGGCGCCGGATGATGCGGTGGTGATCACCGAATGATGCACGCATGATCGGCCTTGGCAACTGGGGGAGGCGGGCGCTGATCGGGTTGCCGTTCCTCTGGCTGGCGGTGTTTTTTCTGCTGCCGCTCGCGATCGTCGCCGTGATCAGCTTTGCCGAGAGCGCCGATACAATCCCGCCGTTCCGGCCGCTCGTCACGCTGACCCCGGCGGGGCTGCGCAGCGGCGCCACCTTGGCCAGCTACCGCGAACTGGTCGAAGGCTGCCTCAGGATCTATGCGAATTCGCTGTTCTATGCCGCGGTGGCGACCCTCCTCTGCCTCCTGATCGGCTACCCCGTCGCCTTCGCCATCGCCCGCACCCCGGGGGTCTGGCGCTACGTCTTGCTGTTTCTGGTCATGCTGCCGTTCTGGACCAGCTTTCTGATCCGGGTTTACGCCTGGATTGCGATTTTGCAGCCGAGCGGGCTCATCAACCGGCTGCTCCTTGCGGCGGGGTTGATCGAGACGCCGCTGCCGTTACTCTACAACGGGTTCTCGGTCGAGCTGGGGCTGGTTTACTCCTATCTGCCGTTCATGATCCTGCCGCTTTACGCCAGCCTCGCGGGGCTCGACGAAAGCCTCGTCGAGGCTGCCGCCGATCTCGGTGCGCCGCCGTGGCGCGTTTTCACCGGCGTGATCCTGCCGCTGACCTTGCCGGGGATCACTGCCGGCACGCTGCTGGTGTTCATTCCGGCGGTTGGCGAGTTCGTCATCCCCGACCTCCTCGGCGGCCCCGATACGCTAATGATCGGCAAGCTGGTGTGGCAGGAATTCTTCGACAATGTCGATTGGCCCGCCGCCGCGGCCGTGGCAATGGCGCTCGTGGCGGTGGTGACCCTGCCGCTCCTCGCGGTGCAACGGCTTGTCGGACGCGAGGTGCGGGCGTGACCGAGTGGCGCCGTGGCTCGGCATGGCGCTTTGGAACGCTCGCGATCGGCTTCGGTTTCCTGTATCTGCCGATCGCGGTGCTGGTCGCTTATTCGTTCAACGGGTCAAGGCTGGTGACGATCTGGGCCGGGTTTTCGGTTCGCTGGTACGGCGAATTGCTGGTCGACGACAAATTCCGCGACGCGGCGCTGACCAGCCTCGAAATTGCCGTGATGGCGGCCACTCTTGCGCTCGTGCTCGGCACCTGCGCGGGGCTTGCGATGAACCGGTTCGGGCGGTTCCGCGGGCGGCTGCTGTTTGGCTTCATGCTGATGGCGCCGCTGGTCGTCCCCGAAATCATCCTCGGCCTGTCGCTGCTCCTGCTGTTTGTCGCGGCACAAAGCGTTCTCGGTTGGCCGTCGGGCCGCGGCATCCTCACGGTGACAATCGCGCACGCCACCTTCGCCACCTGTTTTGTCGCTGTGCTGGTGCGGGCCCAACTGGCGAGCTTCGACCGCACCCTTGAGGAAGCGGCGCTCGACCTCGGTGCGCGCCCCGCTGCCGTGTTGCGGCGCGTCACGCTGCCCGGCATCAGTCCGGCGCTGATATCGGGCTGGCTGCTTTCCTTCACCCTGTCGCTCGACGATCTCGTGGTCGCGAGCTTTGTTTCCGGACCCTCGGCGACGACCCTGCCGATGGCGGTCTATTCGAGCGTGCGGATCGGGGTGACGCCGGAGATCAACGCGCTGGCGACGCTGTTTCTAGGGGTCGTGTTCACAATGGTGGCGAGCGCCGGCTGGCTGATGGCACGGCAGGAGCGGCGGCGCATCGGCGCCGGGTGAAGGCGCGGCGCAAATCCTAGCGGGCGGCGGTGCTTTCGACGAGGTGGGTCAGGGCGTAAGCGCCGAACCGACTGCCGTCCATCGGCTTGGCAAACAGGAAGCCCTGGCCGAAATCGCAGCCGGCGCTGCGCAACATGTCGCGCTGCGCCGGGGTTTCGATCCCTTCGGTGATGACCGCGGCACCATAAATCCCGGCGATCCGCAACAGCGCCAGCACCAGTTCGCGGCCGTCCTCGGTGTCGAGGCGGGTGGTGAAGTCACGATCGATCTTGATCGTATCGACGCTGTAATGGCGCAGGGCGCCAAGCGCCGAATAGCCCGTCCCGAAGTCGTCGAGCGCGACGCGAATGCCGAAATCATGCAGCTTGCCAAGCACGCTCCGGGTGATTTCGGGGTTGCGCATGACCGCCGATTCGGTGATTTCGAGCTTCAGCCGGTCGAGCGAGAAATCGCTGTCATTGATCTCGCTCAGCGTGGCGAGCAGCAGCGAGGGGTCGTTGAACTGGCGGGCCGAGACATTGACG
>DASYUS010000312.1:0-7486 GCA_036000945.1 Allostellaceae bacterium | reverse complement strand
TCCTTACCGGCACGCTGCCGGAGATCGCCCGCCCGCTGTCGCCCGAGCGCTTTGCGGCTCGCGATGCTCCGGCGGGGCAGACCAATAGCGTGGCAGCGGCCTCATGACTGGGCTGTGGGCGAGCGCGGCGCAACGGTTCCTCCCCCGCGTGCGGGGGAGCTGTCGAGCGGAGCGAGACGGAGGGGGCGCGGGGCGCCTCAGTGCCCCCTCCACCATGCTTCGCATGGTCCCCCTCCCCCGCGCTGCAGGGGAGGAACCGGGTACAGCGTCATGACGCGGCTGCGCATCAACGGCGAAGAGGCCGAAATTGCCGCGGCGACGGTCGCCGAGTTGCTCGCGCTGCGCGGCATCGACCCGAAGGCGCGCTTTCTCGCTGTCGCCGTCAACGGCTCTGTCGTGCGCCGCGCCGAGTGGCCGGTCGCAGCGCTCTCCCCCGGCGACTCGGTCGAGATTGTGCGGCCGCTGCAGGGGGGCTGAGAGCCATGACTGAAGTTGTATTGCATAGGACCTCACCATGACCGATCCCCTCGTGATTGCCGGCGTGTCGTTTACCTCCCGCCTGATCGCCGGCACTGCCCGCTATCCCAACCAGCAGGTGATGCTGGAGGCGATCGAGGCCAGCGGCGCCGAGATCGTCACCGCGTCGATCCGGCGGATCAGCCTCGACTCGTATGCCGAGAGCCTCGTCGACCTGCTCGGCGACCGCTATCGCCTCCTGCCCAACACCGCCGGCTGCGTCACCGCGCGCGATGCGATCCTGACCGCCGAGCTCGCCCGCGAGGCGCTCGAGACCGATTGGGTCAAGCTCGAGCTGATCGGCGACCGCGACCTGCTCTATCCCGATGTCGAGCAGCTCGTCCATGCCGCCGACGAGCTGGTGCGCAAGGGCTTTACCGTGCTGCCCTACTGCAACGAGGACCCGGTCTCTTGTAGGAAGCTCGCCGATGTCGGCTGCGCCGCGGTGATGCCGCTCGGCTCGTTGATCGGGTCGGGGATGGGGATCGCCAACCCGGCAGCGATCGAGCTGATCTGCTCGCGCAGCCCGGTGCCGGTCGTGCTCGACGCCGGGATCGGCACCGCCTCCGACGCGGCGCAGGCGATGGAACTCGGCTGCGACGCGGTGATGATCGATAGCGCGATCGCCCGCTCGCACGACCCGCGCCGGATGGCCGCGGCGATGCGCGCCGCGGTCGAGGGCGGGCGCCTCGCGCGGCTCGCCGGCCGCATCCCGAAGCAGCGCTTCGCCGAGCCGTCGAGCCCGCAACTCGGCCTCGTCGGCTCGTGATCGACGAGGTTCCTTCGTCGCTCCGCTCCTCGCAATGACAGTCATTTCAGCCGTCATTGCGAGCGCAGCGACGCAATCTCGCGCCCTTAAGACATTGCACCCGACCCGCCCGCGGCAATGATTTTCGCGCTGCCGCTCTATGACGACAACCCGATCCGCGAGGCGCCGGTCGTCACCTTCGCGCTGATCGGCATGTGCATCGGCGCATTTCTGTGGCAGCTCGGGCAGGATGAGGAGACCGTCGCCTTTCAGTATGGGATGGTCCCGGCGGTGCTGTTCGGCTACGCCCACCTGTCGCCGCGGCTGGCGGCCATCCCGGCCTGGGCGACGATCTTCACCAGCATGTTCCTGCATGGCGGCTGGCTGCATCTCGGCGGCAACCTGCTGTTCCTGTGGATCTTCGGCAACAATGTCGAGGATCTGCTCGGCCGCGTGCGCTACCTGCTGCTGTATCTTTCGAGCGGCGTCGCGGCGGCGCTGGTCCAGGCGCTCTCGGCGCCGGAGTCGCATGTGCCGATGCTCGGCGCCAGCGGCGCGGTCGCCGGCGTGCTCGGCGCCTATCTGATGACCTATCCGCGCGCCAACGTGCATTGCTTCGTGTGGATCGTGATCTTCTTCTGGATCATGACGGTCCCGGCGTGGATCCTGCTCGGCCTCTGGTTCGCGATGCAGCTGCTGAGCGGCCTGGCCAGCGACCCGGACTCGCCGGGAGTCGCGTTCTGGGCGCATGTCGGCGGGTTCGCCACCGGCATCGTCCTGTTCCTCTTGTTGCGGCCGCGCCGGGTGAGCCTCTTGCAACCGCAACGGACGCCGATCTGGGCGACTGTGCCGCCGGGCGCCCTACTCGGCCGCCGGACCTTCCACCGCGGCAGCGTTCCCGATGCCGGGCCACGCACCAGCCGCCCGCCGGGACCCTGGAGATAGCGCGAACGCTCGGCGATCGGGCCTGCCGCCGTGCCGGATTTCCCGAAGGTCGGCCATTCTGACGCCAAAATCTCCGGGACCATTCATCTTCGTCCGCTGTTCGTAAGGTGCCGAGCAGGATAGGCGGAGGGAGCCGTGCCCGAGATGATGCCGAAGAGTGCGCTGGCGCCTCGCACCTCCACCCGCCACACGATCACGGCCTCGCGGCGATGATGCGGCTGCTGCGCGGGATCGCCTGCGCGATCTTCGTTCTGGTCGTCGTGGCGGCGCTCGGCATTGGCGGCTTCGTCGGCATCACGCTTGCGCATTTCGAACGCGACCTGCCGGAATATCAGCAGCTCGTCGACTATGCGCCGGCGACCGGCTCCAAGGTCTATGCCGGCGACGGCAGTCTGATGGCCGAATACGCGAGCCAGCACCGCATCCCCGTATCGATCGAGAAGGTGCCGCGCGTCGTGATCGAAGCCTTTCTCGCCGCCGAGGATCGCGACTTCTACAACCATAACGGTGTCAACCCGGTCGCGATCGTTCGCGCGGCGATGTCCGACTTGCTGCGCTTTCAGCGCGGTCAGCGGCCGATCGGCGCGTCGACGATCACCCAGCAGGTCGTCCGCCATTTCCTGCTCAATAACGAGCTGTCGATCGCGCGCAAGATCAAGGAGGCGATCCTTGCCTACCGCATCGAGGGCGTGCTGAGCAAAAACCGGATCCTCGAAATCTATCTCAACGAGATCTATCTCGGGGCCGGCGCTTACGGCGTTGCCGCCGCCGCGGACACCTATTTCCAGAAACCGCTCGACCGGCTGACGCTGGCCGAGGTGGCGTTTCTCGCCGCCTTGCCGAAGGCGCCGAACAATTATCACCCGATCCGCAATGCGGCGGCGGCGCGGGCGCGGCGTGACTGGGTGCTGACCGGGATGGCCGATGTCGGCTGGATCACTGCGGCGCAGGCAAAAATGGCGATGGCCGCCCCGCTCACCGCCAGTATGCGCACCGCCCCTGCCAGGCCGCAGGCTGCCGGACAGAGCGGCTATTTCAGCGAGGAGGTGCGGCGTGAGCTGATCGCCCGGTTTGGCGAAAAATCGGTCTACGAGGGGGGCCTTACCGTGCGCACGAGCTACCAGCCGACCTATCAGCAGATGGCCGAAACCGCCTTCCGCGACGGTCTTGTTGCGTACGACCGACGCCACGGCTGGCGCGGCCCGCTGGCGCGCCTGCCGAACGGGTCCGACCCGCACCACGCCCTTGCCGACACCGCCATCCCGCCCGGCCTCGGCAATTGGCAACTGGCTGCGGTGACCGCAATCGACCGCGGCGGCGCGACGATTGCGCTCAAGAGCGGCGGTGTTGGACAGATCTCGCTCCAGGAACTGCGCTGGGCCCGACGCACGCTGCCTGATCAGCGCCTCGGCGGCGCCGTGCGCCAGGTGCGCGACGTGGTCAACCCGGGCGACGTCGTGCTGGTCGAGCCGATTGCGGCCGCCCAGCCGAATTGGGGACGACCTTCAAGGGCACCCACCATCCCCGCCTACGCGCTGCGCCAGATCCCCGATGTCAGCGGCGGGGTGGTGGTGATGGATCCGAAGACCGGGCGGGTGTTCGCGCTGGTCGGCGGCTGGTCGTTCCAGCAGAGCCAGTTCGATCGGGCGACCCAAGCCAAGCGGCAACCCGGGTCGGCGATCAAGCCGCTCGTCTACGTCACCGCGCTGCAGAACGGGCTCACTCCGTTGAGCATTGTCAACGACCTCCCGGTCGAGCTGCCGCAGGCGGGGGCGACGACGCCGTGGCAGCCGGAAAATTACGGGGGACGCTATGTTGGGCCGACCACGCTCGACGATGCGCTGGTCCATTCGCGCAACCTGGCGACCGTCAATGTCGCGATGACGATCGGCCTGCCGGCGATTGCCAAGACCGTGCAGGATTTCGGCGTCATGGACCGGATGCCGCATTATTACTCGATGGCGCTGGGCGCCGGCGAGACGACGCTACTGCGCCTGACCAGCGCCTACGCGATGCTCGACAACGGCGGGCATTGGCTGAATGCCTCGGTGATCGACGTGGTGCAGGACCGCGACGGCAGGATCCTCTACCAGAAGGGCATCAAGGGCTGCGCGGCGTGCTTTGTCGCCGCCGGGCCGCAAGCCGGCCCCGATGCCCCCAAGCTGTATCGCCCGGGCGGCGCCGCCGACCCTGCCTCGGCCGCGCTCCCCAACACGCGCTATGCCGACAACGCGGTGGTCTATAAGCCGGCCAAACCCGACCCGCTGGCCAGCGAAGAGGCCGATACCGAGATCCTCGCGATGATGCAGCGGGTGGTGCAGCGCGGCACCGGCACGGCCGTCGCTGCGGTCGGCAAGCCGCTCGCCGGCAAGACCGGCACGACCAGCGACTGGTACGATGCCTGGTTCGTCGGCTTTTCGCCCGATCTCGTCGCGGGCGTGTTTGTCGGCTTCGACGAGCCGCGCACGTTGGGCGACGGCGAGACCGGCGGCCATGTCGCCGCGCCGATCTTCCGCGACTTCATGGCGGCGGCGCTGAAGGACAAGCCGGCGACCCCGTTCCCGGTGCCGGCCCGGGCGATGGCGGCGCTGGCCAACCCCGCCGGCCGCGCGCGCGGCGACATGAGCGCGAGTCTGTTGCCCCCGGATAGCGATCCGGAGCGTCTCGACAACGCCACCTCCGGCTCCGACGAGCCGGCGCGTGCCGAGCGCGACGACGCAGAGCGTCCGGCGCCGTGGCCGCGCCGACCGGCGGCACGCGACGACACGGCGCCGGCAGCGCCTTATTATTATGCGCCGCCGGATTGGCAATATTACTCGCAGCGGAGTTGGCATTCCGCTCAGCCGTATTGGCCGGGCTATACTGCCACGCGGCCGCCAGCCTACCCCGCCCCGCCGAATTCCGCCTATGCCGCACCAGGTGCCGGGTCGGCTTACCCCGCCTACCCCGCTTACCCCAATTACCCCGGCCCGAGTTGGGGACCGGCGCGCTCCGGCGGCACCGGCGGGCTCTATTGAAAGCCGGGCACGACCGAATCGGTAAGGCCGGGCCGGAATAATCTCTAGGGACGAGCGGAACCGAGTTGATCCAGGAAGAAATCGCACATGGCATCATCAGCGCCAGCGATTTCGTCATGACAATCGCCTCCAACCGACCCGAAAGCCGACTGCGTCAAGCTGACCCGTTCCCCTAAATTTCTGTCCTACAAAGAGTATTGAGCGGGCGCGGCGGGCGCACTGCTGGTCAACGGCCATTCGGTAACCTTTCTTCAACAATTTCTTTAATACTTGTTAAGGATGTTTTTGGTTGCATTCCCCGGACTGTCGTCTACCCTCCGCCGCACACAGGCGTCAAACCGCCGGGCGGTGGGCGAGAGCCCCCGCAATCGGAGACTCTTGACCCTTCCCGCGTCGGGATTGACTTTTCCAGGGAGATTGGCGTGACGACATTTACCGGCACCTACAGCAGCGGTATTTTCCTTACCGCCGGGACAGCAACCAGCCCGGTTACGATCGTCAGCACCGCGTCGGTTACAGGAGACGTGAGCGTTCTCGGCGGTGACGCTCTTCGGGGTGACGCCACTGCCTGGTCGATCGAGAATAATGGCGTTCTGACCGCCGCCGGCGCCGGCAGCGGTATCGCGCTGCAGGCCGGCGGCTATATCAACAACACCGCCAGCGGTGTCATCACCGGCGGCTATTACGGGATCGAGGTCACCGGCGGCGCAGCTATCAGCATCGTCAATGCCGGCGAGATCACCGGCGACGTCGGCATCGACGTGTCCGGCAGCACCGCGGTGACGCTGACCAATTCCGGCACGATCAGCGGCAGGTACGGCACCGCCGTCGCTCTCGGCTCCGGCAACGATACGGTGATCGTCGACGGCGGGACGTTCGTCGGCGACGTCAATGGCGGCCGCGGCAACAATACGGTCTCCTTCGCCAATGCCGGCACCGTCAGCCTTTCGGGTTTCGTCGGCTTCCAGACGGTCGCCCTCGCCGCCGGCGGGGCGAACTCGATTACGCTGACCGATGCGAATTTCGTCGGGGTCAATCGCGGCACAATCACCGTCGTCGGCGCCGACAGTGGCAACACCGTCAATGCATCGGCGGTAACCAGCCCGTTCGCCGTGGCGGCGACCGGCGGCGCCGGCAACGACACGCTGACCGGCGGCGGCGGCAAGGATGTGCTCAGCGGCCTCGGCGGCAACGACGCGCTGACCGGCGGCGCCGGCGCCGATACGCTCGACGGCGGCACCGGCAACGACGCAATGACCGGCGGCAACGGCGACGACACCTTCCTTGTCGACAGCGCCGGCGACGTGGTGACCGAGGCGACGAGTGCGGGCACCGACACGGTCAATACCTCGCTCGCAGCCTACACGCTCGGCAACAACGTCGAGAACCTGACCTTCACCGGCTCCGGTGATTTCGCCGCCACCGGCAACACGCTCAACAACACCATCACCGGCGGCGCCGGCAACGACACGCTGCGCGGCGGTACCGGTGCCGACACGCTGATCGGCCTCGCCGGCGACGACACCTTCTATGTCGACAATGCCGGAGACGCGGTGACCGAGGCCACGGGTGGCGGAACCGACACGGTAAATACCTCGCTAAACAGCTACACGCTCACCGCCAACGTCGAGAACCTAGCCTTCGTCGGAACGGGCAATTTTGCCGGCACGGGCAACAGCGCCAACAACAGCATCACCGGCGGCGCTGGCGCCGATACGCTGGACGGCGGCACCGGCAATGACACGATGGCGGGCCTCGCCGGCGACGACACCTACAAGGTCGATGCCGTCGGCGACGTGGTGACCGAGGCGACAAACGCCGGCACCGACACGGTCCAGACGGCGCTGAACAGCTTCACGCTCGGCAGCAACGTCGAGAACCTGACCTTTACCGGCTCGGGCGATTTCGTCGGCACCGGCAATACACTCGCCAACGTCATCACCGGCGGCGCCGGCAATGACACGCTGACCGGTCTCGCCGGCGGCGACACGATGATCGGCCTCGCTGGCGATGACAGCTACGTTGTCGACAATGCCCTCGATGTGGTGACCGAGGCGACTGGCGGGGGCACTGACACGGTCAGCACCTCGCTCAATACGTACACCCTCGGGACAAATGTCGAGAACCTGATCTTTACCGGCAGCGGCGCGTTCGACGGAACCGGCAACGCCCTCGACAACAGCATCACCGGCGGCGCCGGCAACGACACACTGCGCGGCGGCACCGGCGCCGACACGCTGATTGGCGGCGCCGGCAATGA